>DATKCN010000151.1:0-10711 GCA_035513175.1 Thermomicrobiales bacterium | reverse complement strand
TGCGTTGTTCGACCATCATGCTCATTGCGTTGCTCTCTTGCACGCGCCGTTGCGAGACCGGGTTGGCGTGAGTTCTGGCGCGTCTGCTCAGAGTCTCCATTGACTCGTCAATTCCTGTCATCAGCATAGTGGAGACGCTCGTCTGCGGCACCGGCAGTTGGTCCGTATTTTTGACTGTTCTTCCGGACAGGTTGGCTGCCGCTGCGAAGCGCTCCCGCGCGCTCGCCGTCTATAGCATATAAACGTGGAAGCAGGGTCGGATGTTCCCGCCGCGGGTCCGGCGCTCAGTGACAGGCCGCTCTGGCGCGCAGCGACTATGAAAGGCCCGCTGATCACATGCTGCCCGATGCACGCGAATACGGGCCATGGCTGGACCAGTTTGCCGACGACCTCCGGCCGGGCATTGTCGCGCTCGACCTCGGCTGCGGCGTCGGCGATGACGCCCACTTCCTGGCGGGCAGGGGGCTGGCCGTCGTCGGGGTGGAGCTGAGCCGCGAGCGTATTGCCAGGGCGGCGCCCCATGTTCCCGAGGCGTGCTTCGTCCGCGCCAGCCTGAGCGCGCCGTTGCCGCTGCGCGACCGAGCCGTCGACATGGTCGTCGCCAGCCTCAGCCTGCACTACTTCGACCGGCCGACGACCGAAGGGATCGCGCGCGAGATCGCCCGCGTCCTGCGTCCGGGCGGCGTTCTGCTGACCCGCGTCAATGCCGTCGGAGATGTCGCGTCCGGCTATGGCGCTGGCGTCGAGCGCGAGCCGGACCTGTTCGAGGTGGAGCCGGGTTACCTCAAGCGCTTCTTCACGGAGGAGTCACTGCGCGCGCTGCTGGAGCTGCGCTTCGAGATCGCCGCCATCTCCCGGCAGCGCACGCATGGCAGCGAGGGGTTGCCGAAGCAGACGATCGTGGCGCGGGCAGTCAGTCGTGGTTGACGATCTGCGCGGCGCGACAACCCGGGACAGCTAAGAACGCAACGGGCGGAAGAAGTCGCGGATGGCCGTGGCGACCAGTTCCGGCTCCTCCAGCGCGACGAAGTGCCCGCCCCGCTCGAAGTCGGCCCAGTGGCGCAGGTTGGTGAACACGCGCTCGACGTGCTCGCGCGGCACGCGCTCGATGGCCTGCGTGGAGCGCGTCACGCCGTAGGGCACGGCGATGCGCTCGTCGGGACCGAGGGGAACGGCGCTGCGGGCGCGCTCGAAGTAGAGCCGGTTGGCCGAGTTGATCGTGCCGGTTGCCCAGTACAGCGTCAGCGTCGCCAGCAGGTCGTCCATCGAGAAGCTATCGAGCAGGTTCCCGCTTGGCGGCTCGGTCCAGGCAAACCACTTCTCAATCACCCAGGCAGCCAGACCGAGCGGCGAGTCGGTCAGGCCGTAGCCCAGCGAGTGCGGGCGGGTCGTCTGCAACGCCATGTAGCCGCCCTCTTGCGCCTGCCAGCGGCGCTGCGCCTCCATGTATGCGCGCTCCGCCTCCGTCAGTGGCGCCGAGCCAGGACCGAGATTCGGCGACGGGTTGCCCGGCTCGCTGGTGTGGTAGCCGATGATGCGCTGCGCGTCGGTTCGCAGCAGCATCGACATCACGCTGCGTCCGACATCGTAGGTGTGCACACCGAAGCGTGGGTAGCCGAGCCCCTCCATCAACGCCACCCACTGCTCTGCCACATGCCCGTAATGGAAGCCGCGCGTGGCTGGCTGGTCCGAGAACGGATAGCCTGGGATCGACGGCACGACGACGTCGAAGGCATCGCCTGGGTCGCCGCCGTGGGATGCCGGGTTGGTCAGCAACGGGAGGAGCCTCAGCATTTCGTAGAAGGTGCTGGGCCAGCCGTGGGAGAGCAGGATCGGCAGCGGGTTCGGCCCCGTGCCGCGCTCGTGGATGAAGTGAATGCCCATGCCGTCGATGTCGACGCGCTGGTTGTTGAAGGTGTTGATGAAGGATTCGGTTGCTCGCCAGTCGTAGCCGTCGCGCCAGTAGTCGATCAGTGTCCGCAGGAAGCCCGCGTTCGTGCCGTAGTCCCAGCCAGCGTCCGGGATCTCCTGCATCCAGCGGGCGCCTGTCAGCCGCCGGCGCAGGTCATCCAGGCAATCCTGGGGAATAGTGACCGTCAATGGCTCCGGCTGCATGATGATCTCCTCACTCGAACAGCGACACGCCGGTCGTCACGGATGTAATGCCGAAGCGTCGCGTTTACTCATTACATGATAGCATCTGGTGAGTAACGTGTAAAGCGGTAAGTTATGCATTACAATGAAGCAAGCAACGAATGGAGGTCTCGCCAATGGTGGTCGCATCTCGTAACGCGGGCGCATTCGAGCTGGGTGGCGGCGCGCCGGGCCTCGACTTCGTCAACACGCTGGACGGCAGGCTTGAACCGGCGCCGCTGGAGCGGCTCGCGGGCTACGACGACCTGCTGGCCTTCAGCCTGGCGACCGGCGGCCTGAACGACGACGAAGCGACGATGCTGCTGACAGCAGCCGAGCGCAACCCCGAGACGGCGCTGTCCGTGCTGGAATGGGCCGTCGAGGTGCGCGAGGCGCTCTATCGCGCAGTTCGGTCCCGCCTCTCGGCCACGCCAGTCGATCCGCTGGACCTCGCCACATTGGGCGACGCCATCGCCGACGCCGGAGCGAACGAGCGGCTGGTCGACGCGCAGGGACATGTTCACATGGGTTGGCGCGCCGTCGATGACGAGGGCAGCGTACACCTCGACCGCCCGCTCTGGCCCGTTGCCCGCTCGGCCGCGCTGCTGTTGACGGGGCAGCTCCCTGGCACGCTGCGCGCCTGCGCCGCCGATGACTGCGCCGTCCTGTTCCTCGACACGACCCGCAACCAGAGCCGCCGGTGGTGCAGCCGAACAGGTTGCGGCAACCGCGAACGAGTGCGCAAGTTCCGCAGGCGTCGCGCGCAGGCGTAGCAATGGCTGGGCGGAGAACTCGATCTGCCGCAGGAGCCATGAACGGCTCGCGCTGGGAGACGGCCTGCAGCACACCGCTAGACGACAATGAGCCCCTGTTCTGAAACAGGGGCTCATTGGTCACTAAGGATACGTTCCGGCACGATGTCAGTGTGTGGGTGTTAAGGGTGAGGCGCAGTGTGCCGCTTAGCCTGTTGCTCGCGTGCGAGTCGTGTTCACGGCACGTCCGCCACTGCGAATCGTCTCGGCATAATGGTTGTGGCCCGCCCAGCCTCCGAACGTTGCGGCGCCCAACGCGAGCAGCAGGCCGATCAGTGTGGCCCACGCGCTGTCGCGCGCCTCGTCATAGTTTTCCTGAGCGACTGTTGCGACATCCTGGCCGTCCAGAACATTGACCGTCTGGCCAAGGTCGGCGATCTCCGAGATGTTGCTTCCGACCGTGCCGAGCAGATTGCCAAGACCGGCGCCCAGCAGCCACAGCATCAACACGATCGCGGCGACGCCAACGAGGAATCCGTTGAGCGCTCCAGCGCCTTCCCCATCAACGGCGGCGCTTCTGGCCGCGACATACCCACCGGCGACGAAGGCGATCAGCGCGCTGATGGCGCCCCAGATCGCGGCGGCCGTGCCGACGCCGTCATCGCCCGGATCGAAGGCTGACATGCCGATCGCCAGCCCGAGTACCGTGAGCACAACTAACGTGACGATCGTCGTCAGCAAGCCTGCAAGGATTGGCCCCCAGCGGACCCGATCCTTTCGGGTTATCACATCTGGGTCATTCGCAGTAGCCACGTAGGTCGTGCTGGTGGTGGTCAGCGGTCTATCGTGCTCCGATGAGCTACCTGGCTGTGTCGTAACCATCGAACATTCTCCATTTCTGTCTTAGCTCGACTGTACTGTAATGTTGGCGCGCTTCCGTCGCGCGCACCGGAAGCGTGAAGGAGGTGGGCAGGCGCTACGGGCGCCGTTGTTCCTCCCATCCGTCCTCAACCTCGATATGGACCTCCTCTCGCCGCACTGTGCTTGAGACCTGCTGCTCGACCTCGTCGTGCTCGAAACCGAGGTAGACGGAGCCGGCCGCGACCGAGGTAATCGCGAAAACCGGCACATAGTGTTCCGTGTGGAAGAGCAGACCCTTGTCGACCACGAGGCAGCAGGGATGTGCGTTCTCGACGCTGCCGAGCCTCTCGCCATCGGCTGTCATGACACCCGAGCCCTCGTCGATCTGCCAGGCGCTATCATCGGCGTAACCCCCGGAACGGGCTCCAACTGACACGCGCGCATCTCCCATGACGGTCCGGCGTACTGTCTTTCGGTCGCATTTGGCGACACTGCCAACCCACTACGCACACGTGATGCCACGCGTGATGCGATGGCCGAACGCATGTCTTGCTCTTACATACACGCCGTTGCGCGGTCGAGGAACAGCGCCTTGCCATGACCGGCAGCGCACGGCTGGACATGCACCGCGCATGCCGCGAACGGTCAAGCAATGCGGCCGTCGCCGGCCATCCGCCGAGGACGCCGCGTGTCTGGCAGGGGGACCTGAGAGGTCTACGATCTGATGTCGGACATATCCGTCCCCGACGTCAAAAGATTTGGCGACATCCGAAGATCCGCGCACAGGCACACTATCGTTGCGCGTTGCGCCTCCATGCCAGCAGATGCCGGGGGCGTTTCAGGCTATGCCGATACGCATCAATCTAAGGTGCATTTGGCGATGCGACGGGGGCTTGGCTCTTGTCATTCCGAACCTTTCGTGCCTCCGGGCAGGCTCCGTGAAGAATCCATTCCTGTTGTTGGCCCAGGTAGCCGCGGGAAAGGATCGGATCCTTCCTTGCGTCAGGATGACAAAACCCGCATGTACGCTGCCGATCTGAGGCGCAATCGCCTTAGCTTGATGCGTATTGGGCGTTTCAGACTATGCCCCTGCGAGAGTCGCCTGGAGCGCCGAGGCCCGGCCCTTCAGCACACTCATCTCACATAGCCGCGCCAATCCGAGAGCTTCGTCCACCAGCTCCCGCGCTCGCACATCGTCACCAACCGCGCCCCGCTTCGCGAGCATCCGCGCCAGCCCATAGACGCTGTGCGCCAGGAATACGCGTGCGCACATGCGGCGGTTCATCGCGATCGCGTCCTCGAAGTGTTGCTCCGCGTCGTCAAGGCGGTCGAGCGTAACGGCCAGCAGTCCCAGGTAATGCGACACCGGCCCAAAGCAGTGGATCTTGTTTGCTCGCACAACGTTGCGGCCGTCGTAGGGCAGCAGCAGCTCGTAGAGCAGCGCCGCCACCCTGCGAGCTTCTGCCGCCATCGGCGTCGAGGCAAGCAGCGCGGCTGCCACGACGCGGTCAATGTCGCTCGGGCGGTCGCGCTCCAGCGCGGCGACCACGCCCTCCATCCGGCCGCGCGCGGATTCGCGGTTCAGCTCGCTGTCGACGACCGTGAGCAATGCCTGCCAGAACAGACCCGTGGGACGCTGTTCCTCGAACGCGTCCGCGGCGGCGCTCAGTTCGTCGACTCGTCCCTGCTCGCGGCACAGGCAAAGCAGCTGCACGAAGTGATGCTCTGCGGCTAACGCGGGCGTCGCGGGTTCGCCAATCGTCCAGGCTTCGTTGGCAAGCGCCTCGGCGTCGCGCAGCCGGCCATCCATGAACGCTCTCATGGTCTTGTAATCGGTCGCGAACCATTGCCGTTGCGGCTGTCCCAGCTCGCGCGCCAGCTCGGCAAACCGTTGAAGGTCATCGTCCAGCTCCGGGATGTCGCCGAGCTCCATGAGAAGCTTGATGCGAAACGCGAACGCCGACGGTCGTAGCACCGCGTCTCCGGACTGCTCGCTGAGGGCAACGATCTCCGACGCGGCAGCTCGTCGCTCGTCCAGATTGTCCGGCGTCCAGATGGCGTTGTTTGCGGCAATCAGCACATACTGCAGCGTCGCGGGGTCGTCCACCTTCCGCGCGATCGCTTCGGCCTCGCTACAAAGCGCCCGGCGGCGCTCAATCGTGCCCTGCTCGATCAGGGCGAGCGCCAGACGGACCAGAAGACGCGCCCGCAAGGGGCTGTCTGTCGTGGGCAGGCCGGCAACAGCCTCTTCCATGAACCGGATGTGTTCCGGCAACGTGTGAACGATGATGCCCAGCCCCGCGGCGCCCAGCGCCGCCCTGGCGAGGTGCTCGGGCAACTGACGTTCGCGCGCGGCAGCGGACGCGCGTTGAAAGATCTGTTGCGCGTCGTGATACTGCCCGGCGAAGTTGTGGGCGTCCCCCAGCTTGAGCAGTACGTCGCAACGCAGGGCGCCATCCGCGACGCCGTCGAGATCGAGCGTGTCGAGCGCGCGCCGGTAGTGATCGGCCGCCTCGGCGTATGCGAATTGCCGGAGCGTCAGGTCTCCCGCCCGGATCGCGTACTCGATCGCCCGCTCGGCCCCGGCCCCAGCCAGCATCGCCTGGTAGAAGTGATGCGCGATTTCGGTCAGGAACGGGCCGAGGTCGCCGGCGTGGAGGTGCTCCAGGCATTCCCCAACCTGCTGGTGGAGCACGGCTCGCCGCGCCGATGGCACATCCTCGTACAGACTCTCCTGAATCAGCGCGTGTCTGAAGCGGAATCGGCCCGTTGAGCCGGGCAGGCGCTCGATCATCCCGGCGCGCATCGCCTCGTCCAGGCCGTCCAGCAGGGCGATGCGGTCCAGCGCGGTGACCGGCTCCAGGATCCCAAGCGCGAACTCGCGGCCGATCACTGACGCGGCAGCGAGCATTTCGCCACACGCGCTGCCGAGACGACGAACCCGGTGGCCGATGACGCCCTTCACGCCAGGCGGGATGGGGGCGCCCGCCGCTTCGCCGCTTCCGGCGCCCGAAAGACGGCCCTCCGCGAGCAGCAGGCGCACGACCTCGCCGACGAAGAACGGATTGCCTCCGGTCCGCTGATGGATAGCGGACGCGACGCGCTCGTCAGGTTCTGCCTGCGTCGCCTCCGCGATCATCCGCCGCACGTTTTCCTCGGTCAGCCCGGAAAGGTCGTGCCGTTGCAACAGCGGATTGCCGCTCAGATCGTCCAGGGGCTTCGACAACCGGCCGTCCGCGCCAGCCTCCGTGTCCCTGAACGTGCCGATGATGACGATGCGGCTGTCGCCGATCTCGCGCGCCACGAACGCCAGCAGAGCGAGCGATGACTCGTCGGCCCAGTGCAGGTCATCGATGACGAGCACGAGCGGACTCCGCAGCGCCACGTTGCGCAGGAAGCGGGCGACGCCATCGAAGAAACGGAAGCGCGCCCGATCGGAGTCGTGCGCGTCTGGCGCTGGAAGCCCCGGCAGTCGCTCCCCGACCTCCGGGACAACCTGCGCGATGGCGGGCGCGGCGGAGCCCAGATCGTGCCGCAGCACGTCGGGCGCGACACGCTCCAGATACGCGCGGATGATCTGCACCCACGGCCAATAGGCCGGCGCGCCCTCCCCTTCGTGGCAGCGCCCCCACAACGTCCACGCGCCACGCTCGCGCGCGAACGAGACCGTCTCCTCCGCCAGCCGGGTCTTCCCGATGCCGGGCTCGCCGGCCAGCCCGAGCACCCGGCCGCGCCCGGAGAGCCCGTCCTCGACCGCGCGCTGCATCAGGCGTGTCTCGCGGTCGCGACCGATCAGTGGCGGTTGCTCGCCCGACGTTGCGTCTGGCGGGCGTGGAGAGTGCGTGGGCGGCGGACCCTCCAACTCTCCGCTCATGATCCGCTCGTGCAGCGCCCGTGTTTCGGCGTCTGGCTCCGCGTCGAGGTCGCGCCGCAACGCTGCCTCCAGCAGCCGGAACTGGCGCAGCGCCTGATGGCGCCGGCCCGTGACCGCAAAGAGTCGCATCAGCGCAGCGTGCGCGGTCTCGTGGGCCGGCTCGCGGGAAGTGATCTCCGTGAGAGCGCGCTCAGATTCCGCCAGGTCGCCCAGACGCTCGCCAAGGTCTGCCAGCCCCAGCAGCAGGTCAAGGCACGTCTGGCGCAGGGCCTCGCGCGGCGCGGAGAGCCAGTCCTCATAGGGATCGTCCGGCAGCAGATCTCCGGTGTAGAGCGCGATGGCATCAGCGTACAGGCCCGGTCGGTCGTGCTGGCGGGCGTCGCGCGCCGTCTGCTCAAACGCATCGACGTCGATCGACAGGGGCGCGGCAGGGTTGAGTGAGAGAATCTGGCGTTTCAGCAGCAGGATCGACCCGTCATCCCATCCCTCGGGCTGAATCGAAAGCAGCGCGCGCCGCGCATGGTGGAGCACCTGATGGAAATTGTTCGTCGCCGATCCCCCGTCGAGGTGCGGCCACAAGAGGTCGGCGATCTGCTCGCGGTGCATGCGGCGTCCCTGTGCCAGCGCCAGCAGCTGCACGAGACGTTTGGCGTTGGTGAAGCGCCAGCTCGTCTCATCGACCCTGCGCTCACCCCACGCGACGGCGAATCCACCGAGCAGGCGGATGCGCAGGCTGTCCTGGTCCGGCGGTGGCCCGGCAGTGGGCGTGATCTGGCTGTGTTCCATCGAGCGCCTCATGCAATGAGAGCCTGACGTTGCTGATAAGAACAGTATAAGGGATGAAAAATTGCCGGCCGCTACTCTCATCTCAGCAGGCTGTCTCAACCTGGAGCAGTCACGCATCGAGCGTCAAGGAGAGGCGGGACGCATGCTGATCGAAACCATCGTCGACAACGTCCAGGAGATATCCACGCAGTTCGCCCGCGACCGGCACGACCGGCAACACCGGCGACACCTGGAGCCGGCCGACTTCGAGCATCTGCGCGATGCCGGATACCTGCTGACCTCGCTGCCGGTCGAATACGGTGGAACGTGGCAGGGCATCCAGCGTTCGACGCGTGAGGTCGCCGAAACGCTGCGTGTCCTGGCGCGCGGCGACTCGTCGGTCGCGCTGGTGGCGTCGATGCACCCGGCCGTGCTGGGCACGCCGAGCTGGCTGACCATCCCTCACGCCCCGGAGCCCTTCGCCGAAGCCTGGGAAGCCCAGCGCCGCTGGGTGTTCGAGACCGCGAGCGAAGGCGCCTGGTGGGGAACGATCTCCTCGGAGCCGGGCAGCGGCGGGGACCTGCTCCGCACGCGGGCGGCCGCGCGTCCGGTGGACGCATCGCCGTCATATCGCATCACGGGCCAGAAGCACTTCGGCAGTGGCACGGGCATTACGTCCTACATCATTACGACCGCCGTGCCGGAAGGCGAGAGCGAGCCCGACTGGTTCTTCATCGACATGCGCGGTGTTCCGTGGGACGGCTCGGCGGGCATGACGCTGGTCGGCGCTTGGGACGGCCACGGCATGATCGCGACCCAGAGCCACGGCATGCGCTTCGACGATGTACCGGCGACGCGGGCGGCCTGGCCGGGCTACAGCGACAAGGAGCGGGCTAAGCCGCGTGGGCTTGGCGTCTGCCTGTTCGCCGCCGTCGTGGTCGGCATCGTCGATGTCGCGCTGGAGACGGCGCGCGCGCAGCTCGAGCGGCGGCGCGAGTCGCTGTCCGCCTACGAGCAGGTGGAATGGACGCGCGCCGAGATGGAGGGCTGGCTCATCCTGCAGGCCTACGAGGGCGTGCTCCGCGCCGTCGAGGACCACGCGGGACAGGGCACGCTGATGGGCAAGACGGCCATCGCCGAGCTGGCCGAGACGATGATGAGCAGGCTGTGCCGGGTGCTGGGAGGCGGGACGTACGCGCGGCACTCACCCTTCGGCTTCTGGCTTCAGGATGTCCGGGCATTGGGCTTCCTGCGGCCGCCGTGGTCGCTGGCGTTCGAGGGGATGTTCAAGACGCTCGGCCAGGATGTGCCGCCGCTGTCCACCGAAGCAGAACGTCACGAGCCGATCACCGCGCGCGCTGCGGATTGATCGTAAGCGGGCAACGCACGGCGCCTCCGGCGCACTGCCGGGGGTGTTGATCCGCGCCTGTCCTGTCGCCGGTGTCGTCAGACCGCCGCCACAACCGCCCTCCGCGCCAGCGCGCAGAACAGCTCGTGCAAGCGGGTGTCGTCGGTCAGCTCAGGGTGGAAGGCGGTGGCGATGATGTTGCCATTGCTGACAGCGACGATGTTGCCGCGCCCATCGACGGCCTCGACCGAAACGCCCTCGCCGACCCGCGAGACGACCGGCGCGCGGATGAAGACCGCCCGCAGGTTGGGGATCTCCCAGTTGGGCAGGGACACGTCCTCCTCAAACGAGTGCAGTTGCGAGCCGTAGGCGTTACGGGTGACTGTGATGTCCAGCAGCCCCAGCAACGGCTGGTCGCGGCCGACATCGGTCGCCAGCAGGATCATCCCGGCGCAGGCGCCCCAGATAGCGCCGCCACCCGCCGCGAAGTCGCGAATGGCGGTGTCCAGCTCGTACTTGACCATCAGCTTGCCGATGACGGTGCTCTCGCCGCCGGGGATGATCAGGCCGTCCAGCCCATCGAGATGCTCCGGCAGGCGCACCTCACGGCTGTCGACGCCGAGGCGCCGCAACGCCTGCCGGTGTTCGATAAAGGCCCCTTGCAGGGCGAGCACGCCGAGCATCGTTTACCAGCCTCGCGCGGCCAGCAGCTCGTCTGCGCGCAGCGTGTCGATGTTGATGCCGACCATGGCCTCGCCCAGGTTCTCGCTGACCTTCGCCAGCCGGCCGGCGTCCTGGTAATGCGTGACCGCCTCGACGATGGCGACGGCGCGGCGGGCCGGGTCGCCCGACTTGAAGATGCCGGAGCCGACGAAGACGCCGTCGCAGCCGAGCTGCATCATCAGGGCGGCGTCGGCCGGGGTGGCGATGCCACCGGCGGCAAAGTTGACGACCGGCAGGCGGCCCAGCTCGGCCACC
>DATKCN010000150.1:0-31275 GCA_035513175.1 Thermomicrobiales bacterium | reverse complement strand
AGCCCTTCTGGCTGCTTCGGCGGGCACGTTGCACGATGTCTTCAGAGAGTGCGGACCCAACTCACTGTCTGGAGGCACAGCGCGTCATGAAGCTTGAGACTGGTACTGTTGTCGCCATCCGGCCCGTGCGAGACACGCGATGCCTTGTGAAGTACTCCGCTGATGGCCTGGGCCAACTTACTCGGCCACCGGAGGCACCTCAGCAATACCCGTGCAAATCACCGTCGCGGACAACCCTACAGTGTTGCGGGCGTCGCCGCCGTTCGACACAACAACTCCCCACCCCGTAGGTATTCCTCCGTCTTGAACGACACTGTTCAGCTCACGATCCCAGCCGCTGGAAGACCAGACAGTAAAATCCTGATCGTGAGACCCGAAGGTGACTATTATGGTGAACCGGTGCCCGCCCCCGGTAGCATATTCGTTCTCCAAGCACTCCGCAGTTATTACTACTAGCCCGTCTCCAGGGGTGATATCGACAACTTCTCCATGTCGTTCAACCGTGTACTGGAAGCCGATGCCGTCCGCGCCGCTGCCCTCCCACGACACCGGCGTGCCCCGACCGCAGTTCGCCGGGTAATTGTTGGTGTTGATCTGCGAAAACGACCCGGCGTAGAGACAGGCATAGAACGTGTCATCGCCATTCTGTCCCGAGGCAACGAAGAGCGAACCGGCAGTGAATGCCAGTGCCGCCACGACGGCGACGATGACCGTCACGCGAACAGCGGCGACGCGCGGGAACAGGCCCATGGGTGACCCCCCTTAACAGTGCGACAGCGGTTCAACGTTTGCTCAGGAATGTCGTGACCATAGAATAGCAGTTACCCGGCATCCCCGCAATAGGCACTCACTGGCATAGGGACTAAAGAAGAACAGCACCTCAAGATACAGTGGCCGGCCGCAACACGCTCTCGACATGCCTTGGCGTGACTTGATCCGCCTGAGAATGAAGGGAAGAAAAGGACGCCAATTGGCGGTGTCTAAAGTTGGCGTCCTTTAGATGCCTAAGTCGACATTGTGTACGCATTGTTACTGACGCAAAGGCGTCTTTCAGCTCGTAGCGACTGGTGAGCAGGAACGCCGGCGTTACGGGCTGATCGATTAGATCGTCGTTTGAAAGGCGTTGACCCAGTTCTGCGCCAGGTCAAGCACCCGGCTGGAGAAGATGCCGAGGAACACCGTCGCTAACGCCATCGTGAGCACGCCGAACCCGAGCATCGGCGTCCTCCCCGGCGTCTGCGACGCGGTTGGCTCCGCGAAGTACATCGCCGCGACGACCCGCAGGTAGAAGAACGCCGACACCGCTGACGCCAGCACGATGGCCACCGCCAGCCACAGCATGCCGGCCTCGACCGTCGCCAGGATCACGTAGTACTTTGCGTAGAAGCCCACCAGCGGCGGGATTCCCATCAGCGACAGCATGAAGATCGTCATGGCAAGCGCCGCCATCGGAGATCGCGCCCCAAGCCCGTTGAAGTCCTCCAGGTCGACGCCATGGCCCCGGTGCTGCAGCCAGACGATCACGGCGAAGGCGCCGATGTTCATGAACGCGTAGCCAAACAGATAGAACAGCACCGACGACACCGAGCGGTCGTCCGCCGCCGTCACGACACCAAACGCCGCCAGACCCGCAAGCGCGTAGCCCGTGTGGCCGATCGACGAGTAGGCCAGCATGCGCTTCACGTCGCGCTGCGAGATTGCCACGATGTTGCCAAAAGCCATCGTGATGACCGCCAGGATGCCTAGAATGACGACCCACTCTTCGCGTAACGGTGACAGCCCCTGCACCAGGATGCGGATCATCGCGGCGAATCCCGCCACCTTGGGAATGACCGACATGTAGGCCGAGACCGGCGTCGGCGCGCCCTGATAGGCGTCAGGCGTCCACATGTGGAACGGCACCGCCGCGATCTTGAAACCCAGCCCGACGACCAGCAGCAGCAGCGCCAGCAGCAGCGACGCCTCGAGCGCCCCTTCCGTCTGTGGACCCGATAGCGCCGCCTGAATCCCGTCCAGGTTCGTCGTGCCCGTCGCCCCGTAGACCCACGCCATGCCGTACAGCAGAATCGCGGAGGCGAACAGACCCAGCAGGAAGTACTTCAGCGCCCCTTCCAGCGATGTCAGCCGGTTGCGCGCGAAACCCGTCAATGCATAGACCGCCAGCGACGACATCTCGATGCCCAGAAAGACCATGATCAGGTCGCCGGACGACCCTACGATCATCGTCCCCAGCACCGAGAAGCTCAGCAGCACGTAGTACTCGGCCAGCGGCATCGAGCCGGGAGATTCCAGCTTCTGCAGGTAGCTGGACGACACCAGCACCGACAGGATCGCGCCGGTCAGCACGATCAGGTTGATGAAGACCGCGAAGTCGTCGGCCCGGAACATGCCGTTGAACGTGCTGCGGTTCTCCTCGATGAAGAAGAAGTTGGCGACCAGCGCCGCTCCGAATCCAACGAGCGTCAGCCAGGTCAGCGCGACGTGCTTCGCGCGCGGGATGATAACGTCCGCCAGCAACAGCAGCAGCGCCAGTCCGAGCACGATCAGGTGCGGGGTCAGCAGCGTGAGGTCCGGATTGACTTTTTCGAACAGACTTTCCACCGAGTCTCCTCTGTCCCCTTGCCGGCAGTCGTCGGACTAGACCCCAACCGAGCCGAACGGTTGCAGCACCAGCTCGAGCGTCGAACGCATGATGTCCATGAACGGCGAGGGGTACACTCCCATCACGACCGTCAGTATCAGCAGCGGAACGAGTGTTACCAGCTCTTTGGCGGTCAGGTCCGGCCACACCGGCACGTGCCCGGCGCGGGCGTCTGCTCCATGCTCCAGGTCTTCTGGAAACTCCGGCTCATCGTGGACGCGGGGCACGTGCTCGCTTTCGAGATTCTCTTCGCCTGCCATGCTCATGCCCGAACCGCCCGACACCGTCGGCACGCCGTGGAAGCCATGCTTGTCTGGTTCATCCGGTTGTACGGACGACAGCAGCGCTCCGTCGTGCGGGTCCGGCGGCTCGCCGGGAGCACGCCCGAACACAACTCGCTGGAACATCAGCATCATGTACCATGCGGAGAGCACGACCACCGCCATTGAGATTACGCCCGCCCAGCGGTACTCGCGGAACGCTCCCAGGATCGCGAGGAACTCCCCGACGAACCCGGACAGTCCGGGCAAGCCAATCGACGCCAGCATGAACACGCCGAAGATTGACGCGTAGACCGGCATGCGCGTCGCCAGCCCGCCGAACGCGGAGATGAGCCGCGTGTGGGCCCGCTCGTAGACCACTCCGACGCACAGGAAGAGCGCCCCCGTCACCAGACCGTGCGACACCATCACCAGCATCGCGCCCATCATGCCCTGCATGTTGAAGGCGAAGATGCCCAGGGTTACGAAGCCCATGTGGCTCACTGACGAGTACGCGATCAGCTTCTTCAAATCCGGCTGCACCAGCGCCACCAGCGCCCCGTAGATAATCGCGATCACCGACAGCACGATGATGACCGGCGCCCAGTCGCGCGACGCGTCCGGGTACAGCGACAGGTTGAAACGGATCAGGCCATATCCGCCCATCTTCAGCAGCACGCCAGCCAGCAGCACTGAGCCGGCCGTCGGCGCTTCGACGTGCGCGTCCGGCAACCACGTATGGAACGGCCACATCGGGATCTTGATCGCGAACGCGATGAAGAACGCGGCAAACACCCACATCTGGAAGTTGTGCCCGTAATTGCCCTCGGCAAGCTGGAGCACGTTCAGCGTGCGCACACCCGTCTGCTCGTAGTACGCCTGGTAGGTCGCCACGATGGCGACCAGCATCAGCAACGACCCGGCGAGCGTGTACAGGAAGAACTTCACGGACGCATACACGCGGTTCGCCGAGCCCCAGACGCCGATCAGCAGCGCCATCGGGATGAGCGTCAGCTCAAAGAAGATGTAGAACAGGAACAGATCCAGCGCCAGGAACACCCCGATCATGCCGACTTCCAGCAGCAGGATCGCGATGTAATACTCACGCACCCGCCGCTGGATTGGATCGAACGACGCGATCACGGCGATGAGCGAGAGCAACGTCGTCAACACGACCAGCAGCACTGACACGCCGTCGACGCCCATGTCGTAGTTGATGCCGACGCCCGGCAGCCACTCCATGTGCTCGGTCCACTGCATGCCGGCCTGGTTGATGTCGAAGCCCGCGAGCATGATGAGCGAGGCGGCAAACGTCGCGATCGCCGTCCACAGCGCGATCTGGCGCGTCTGGTCGGGCGTAGCGCGCGGCAGGAAGAAGATGATCAGCGCGCCCAGCAGCGGCAGATACGTTATCACGCTCAGAATCGGGAAGCTATCCACGACAGTGCCCCTTTTTCCCCAGAGCGGTCGTTACCGGGCGCGCTTCCACGTTCATCACGCGAACAGGCTGCTCACGAAGACGAAGTACGCCCCGACGATAATCACAGCGCCGATCGCGATGGCCAGCGCGTAGTTCGCGACAAATCCCGTCTGCACCCTGCGCAGCCGCGATGACGTGAACCCGACCACGCTCGCTACCCCGTTGACCGTGCCGTCGATGATGCTCACGTCAACGAAGCGCCACAGCCTGTCCGCCAGCCAGTATCCTGGCCGCACGATCGTCACATCGTACAGCTCGTCCAGGCGCCACTTGCGGTAGATGAAGCTGTATGCGCCGCGGTAACGCTGGCTCCAGGCCTCCGGGTTGAACGCGGGCGACTTCGCGATGTACGCCAGATACGCTACCGCGATCCCAGCCACGGCCACGATCGTCGAAATCACGCCGAACAGCACGATCTGCGACGTCGATACATGATGGGCCTCTTCGGCAACCTGGTTGAGCGCGCCGAGTCCCATCGTGGACGCGACTAACGCATGCCCGGCGTCGCCGCTTGAGAATACCGGTCCCAGAAAGTCGTGAATCCAGCCTTCCTCAGGCGGCCAGCCCATCAGCGCGCCGACCAGCACCGTCGGGATCGCCAGCATGATCAACGGCACGACCATGATCCGAGGCGACTCGTGCGGGTGGAGATGCTCCGTGTCGAACCGTTCTTTCCCGTGGAACGTCAGGAACACGACGCGGAACATGTACAGCGCCGTCAGGAACGCCGTCCCGAACGCGACAACCGTCACCCACCACGCACCGTCGAGCCAGGAGCTGAGAATGATCTCGTCCTTGCTCCAGAAACCGGCCAGCGGAATGATGCCCGCGTTCGCCAGCGCCGCGATCACGAACGTCCAGTAGGTGATCGGCATGTACTTCTTTAGGCCACCCATGCGCCGCATGTCCTGCTCCTCGTGCATGCCATGGATCACCGAGCCGGAGCCGAGAAAGAGCAGCGCCTTGAAGAACGCGTGCGTCGCCAGATGGAAGATCGCGGCGACCCAGGCGCCGACCCCCAGCGCGAACACCATGAAACCCAGTTGCGACACCGTCGAATACGCGATGACGCGCTTGATGTCGAACTGCGTGATGCCGATCGTCGCCGCGATGAACGCGGTCGCCACTCCGATGATCGCCACCACCAGCATCGCGTCGCTGCTCAGCACGAAGATCGGATACGAGCGCGCCACCATGTAGACGCCCGCCGTCACCATCGTCGCCGCGTGGATCAGCGCCGACACCGGGGTCGGGCCCTCCATGGCGTCCGGGAGCCAGACGAGCAGCGGCAACTGCGCCGACTTGCCGATCGCGCCGGTGAACAGCAGCAGCGCGACCAGCGTGATCGTTCCGCCGCCCAACGTTCCGATTTCCGCGAAGATGTCCGCGAACACCACAGACCCGAGATGGACGAACAGCAGCATGATGCCGATGCCGAAGCCGAAGTCGCCGATGCGGTTGACAATGAACGCCTTCTTGGCCGCGTCCGCCGCCGAAGTGCGCCGGAAGTAGTACCCGATCAGCAGATATGAGCAGAGGCCGACCGCCTCCCAGAACACGAACAGCGTCAGGAAGTTGTCCGCCAGCACCAGCATGACCATTGAGAAAACGAACAGCGGCAGGTATGAGAAGAAGCGGTAGAAGCCCGGGTCCCCCTTCATGTAGCCGATGGCGTAGACGTGCACCAGCGTCGACACGCTCGTCACGACCAGCAGCATGACGGCGGTCAGGTGATCCGCGAACAGTGCCACCGGGACCTGAAAGTCACCGGCCGGTATCCACGTGTAGAGATGCTGGCGCAACGCCTCGTCGGAGCCGTACTGATCGAGAAAGACGAACAGGCTGACGATGAACGAGCCGCCAACAGCCAGCGCCGCGATAGTCCCGGACAGGTCCTTGATGAACCAGCGTCCGAACAGAAAGTTGACGATGGCCGCCACCAGCGGCAGCAGTGGGATCAGTACGAGATAGTCCTGCATCGACCGGCTCTTCCCCCTCGTGGTTGGCGCGGCGCCCGCCCCGCCAGTCACGACGCGTCCCCACGCGCCGGATCGCCGCCCCCGGCGGCTAGTCGCGCAGTTGCGTCACCCGCGCCACGTCGACGGTGTCGATCCGCCGCGATAGCGCCATGATGATTCCGAGACCCAGAATCGACTCAGCCGCCGCCACCGCGATGACGAACAGCGCAAACGTCTGGCCGGTCATCGAGTTCAGCTCCCACGCGAACCCGATGAACGCGACATTGACCCCGTTGATCATCAGCTCGACGCTCATGAAGATCACGAGTACGTTGCGCCGAATCAGAACGCCCATCATGCCGATGATGAAAAGCGCCGCGCTCAATAGCAGGAAGTGCTCGGCCGTGATTTCATTCATCCCGCCGCCCCTTCCCCCGCCAGCCACGTTCGGAGCCTGAGCCAGCGCCGTCATCCGGGTCCCAGGCGGGCACGTCAGAATACGACTCGTTGTCCTTTACCATGACCAGACCGCCCCGGCGTTCGCCACGCGGATCCCGCCGGGGAGTCGCCATGTCGCCGGCCTTCGGCAACGGCAATGACAGCTCGCCGTCGGCCCCACGCGGGTGTCCCAGCGAAATCGTTTGCGTCGTGCGGCCGCGCGGCGTCGCGGGAGACGCGTCGGGCCGAGCCAGCACCAGCGCTCCAATCGTGCCGACCAGCAGCACGACCGCGATGGTCTGCACCGGCAGCACCCAGCCCGAGTACATGAACTGGCCGAGCACCTGCACATTCCCGCCCGCCGCAAGCACTGCTTCTTCGGTCCACGGACCAGGCTGCCCGACTACAGTGCGCGTCAGCACCGCCGCGGCCACCTCGCCGAGCAGCATCAGCCCGATCAGCAGCCCCATCACCCGCTGCACCGGCTTGCCGCCATGGAACTCAGGCAGATCATCCTGATCCACCAGCATGATGACGAACAGCACGATAACGAGAATCGCCCCCGTGTACACAATGATCTGCACGGCGGCCAGAAACTCCGCCCGCAACAGCACGAAGATCCCGGCCAGGTTCACGAACGTCACCACCAGCGCCATGGCGCTGTGGACCGGATTTCGCGCCAGCACGACTCCCGCGCCCGCCATCACAGCGATGATGGCCAGGATGTCGAAGACGAGCACCTCAGGCGACACGCTCTTCTCGCCTTCCACTGGACGTCGTCAGGAACCCGGCGATGATCACGATCACCAACCCCATGGACACAATCAAAAACGGCCAGATCGATATCGCACCATTCGCCCTCAACCGCAGCAGTCCCGTGTACAGGATGTTCGCCAGTGCCAGCGGCAGCAGCACCTTCCAGGCGATGCCCATCAGTTGATCGTATCGGAACCGGGGCAGCGTCGCCCGCAGCCAGATGTAGAAGAACAGGAAGATCATCGCCTTCAGCACGAGCCACCAGACGCCGTCGGCAATCGGTCCCAGGATGCCACCCAGGAACAGCGTTGCGGCCAGGAGAGAGATGACGATCATGCTGATGTATTCAGCCAGGAAGTAGAACGAGAAACGGAAGCCTGAGTACTCGGTGTGGAAGCCGGAGATCAGCTCCGTCTCGGCCTCGGGCAGGTCGAACGGCGCCCGGTTCGTCTCGGCTACGGCGGCGACGATGAAGATGACGAACCCAATCGGCTGATAGAAGATGTACCAGCCGGGAATCTCGATGCCGCTGCCGAACAGCTCCAGCGGCTGGCGCTGGTTGTTCATGATCGTCACCAGCGACAACGATCCTGAGACGATGAACACCCCGACCAGCGACATCCCCAGCACGATCTCGTAAGAAATCACCTGCGCCGCCGAGCGCAACGCCCCCAGCAGCGAGTAGCGGTTCGCGGACGCATACCCACCCAGGATGATGCCGTACACGCCCACCGAGCCGACCGCCAGAATGTACAGCACGGCGACGTTGATGTCGGTGACGTACAGGCGAACCTCTCGCCCGAACACCGTCACCGTCTCTCCGAACGGAATGACCAGCGCGGCCAGCGGCGCGGTCACGAACGAGATCAACGGCGCGATCACGAAGATCCGCTTGTCCGCGAACTTCGGGACCAGGTCTTCCTTGCCAAGGAGCTTGATGCCGTCGGCGATGGGCTGGAGGAGACCGAATGGGCCGGTGCGGTTCGGTCCGATGCGGTCCTGCATCAGCGCAATGACCTTGCGCTCGAGCCAGGTCATGTAGGCCATCGCGCCCAGTAGCGCGTTCAGGACGATGAACGCGAACGTAAACGTGATCCATAATGGCTGATCGGCCACCATCGGACGGCTGTCCCCCCTCATTCGCCGCGCGCGCCCACCCCTGGACGCGCCGCTCGTCACCTGCCCGAGGGCAATCGACGATGCCCCGCTCCCCCCGCGAGGCGCTGCAACCAGGCTCCCGGGCCGTGGTCACAGCAGCAAAGTCATCCGCGTCCTGCGCTTCGCCGGCCCGTTCGGAGGCGCGGTGAGTGTACTGTATTCCGCGCCCGGACGCGGTCGTGCCTTAGCGGTCCACCGACCCCAGCACGATGTCGATCGTGCCGATCAACGCGACCACGTCCGCCAGCATCGAGCCCCGCGCCATGTGCGGCAGGACCTGCAGGTTGACGAAGTCCGGGGTGCGAATGCGCAGCCGGTACGGAACCGGAGACCCGTCCGAGACGATGTAGTGCCCAAGCTCCCCCTTGGAGTGCTCGATTGCCATGTACACCTCACCCTTGGGCGCGTCGAACCCCTTGATGACCCACACGAAGTGCCGCTGCATGTCCTCGGCGGTGCGCAGCACGGTGTCGTGCGGCGGAATCACGTAGTTGGAGTCGTTCAGCATCAGCGGGCCGTCGGTCGGGACCTGATCGAGGCACTGGCGGATGATCCGCAGCGCCTGTCGCATCTCTTCCATGCGCACCAGATAGCGGTCATAGACATCGCCATGCGTGCCCAGCGGCACCTCGAAGTCGATGCGGTCGTAAATCAGGTACGGCTGAGCCTTGCGGATGTCGTAGTTCACGCCACTTCCGCGCAGGCAGGCGCCCGTCAGGCTCCAGTCGATCGCGTCCTGCGGCTCGATGATGCCGACGCCCCGTGTGCGCGCCAGCCAGATCGGATTCGCCGACAGCAGATCAACGTATTCCTGCTGGCGCTCCGGGAAGATCGTAAGAAAGTCCTCGATCATCGCGACGATGCCGTCCGGGTTCGGTCGCGAGAACCCGCCGATCTCCATCATGTTCGTCGTCAGGCGCGCGCCGCAGAACTTCTCGAAGATGTCGAGGATCATCTCCCGCTCGCGGAAGCAGTACAGGCTCATCGACAGCGCGCCGATGTCCAGCGCGTGCGTCCCCAGCCAGACCAGGTGGCTTGCGATGCGACTCAGCTCACCCATGATCACGCGCCAGTACTGCGCACGCTCCGGCGCCATGATGCCGCACAGCTTCTCGACGGCCATAATGTAGCCAAGGTTGTTCAACGGCGCCGCCAGATAGTCGGTGCGATCCGTCCAAGGGGTGAACTGCGAATAGCGTCGCGTCTCGCCGATTTTCTCGACGCCGCGATGCAGATACCCGATGATCGGGTCCGTCTTGATGATCGTCTCCCCTTCGAGCGTCAGCACGACGCGCAGCACGCCGTGCGTCGACGGATGCTGCGGACCCATGTTCAGCACCAGTTGGCGCTCGGTCTCGGAGATCTGGACCTCGTCCGTCACTTCGAGCGTGCCGGTGGTCGGCGCGTCGCTCATCGTTGACGACATCTATGTTCTCCCGTAGTCACGCACGCGCGGCGTCGGACTCTCGAAGCCAGGCTGGACGTACTGCTTGTAGCCCCGGATCGGGTAGTCCTTGCGTAGCGGGTGTCCCTCGTCCCAGTCCTCCGCCAGCAGCATGCGTCGCAGATCGGTGTGTCCGTCGAAGATGATCCCGAACATATCGAACGCTTCCCGTTCGAGCCAGCCAGCCCCGCTGTGGACGCCCGTCAAGGACGGGCACGTTTGTCCGTCAAGCAGCCCGGTCTTCAACCGCAGCCGCTGGCGGTTGCTTATGGAATAGACTGTCACGACTACGTCGAATCGGGGCGTGGTCCGCAGGCGCAGCATGTCGACCGCCGTCAGATCTGACAGCAGCCGGTATCGCAACGCGTCATGGTCCCGCAGGAACGTGACGATGTCCGCCAGCGGCGGCGTGGACACGCGCACCGTCACCTCGTCGCGGAAAAACGTCACCTCTTCGATAGCGTCTCCGAACGCGCGCCGCAGCGCGATGATCGCGGGGTGACGGCTGTCGTCGAGCGGCCCCCAGTAGCCAGTGTGCACCCAGCCCGGGTCGATGATCGCCAGACCCGTCTGATCGTGCGCGGGCTCGACGACCGGCACGCGTGCAGCTTCCGCCAGTTCGAGCGCGGCGCGCGCTTCCGTGTCGTCACGGTCCGCTGCCTCGGAGACCTGCCCGGCGGGCGAAGCGTCAGCCCATGCGGTCTGATTGTCAGCCGGAGCCTGGGGATCATCTTTCGGGCCCGGGGATGTCGATTTCGCCGGACCCGCCATCGCTTCCGGTGGAGTTTCGCCCTGCTTGCGTGTCGGATCCTCGGCCATACACCGGCGCCTTCCTGGAGCGCTGTCAGCCCGTCTGCGGACTTGCGCTCGGCCTACCCAGGCGGACCACTACCGCCGAATGCTGTTGTCCGTCGGGACGCCAAAGCCGGTCGTCTGGCTGGTGATCACCGCGTCGGTTCCAACGACGGCTGCTTGCGCGGACATTCGGTCGCGGTCGCGCTCCAGCTCGGCTTCGTCCTGCCCATACTTGCGCGCGAACGTCTCGTACTTGATCACCTTGTTTTGCAGTTCCAGAATGCCGTAATACAGCCCCTCGGGGAGTGGTGGACAACCGGGCACGTAGACATCGACCGGAACGACCTGATCGACACCCTGCACCACTGCATAGGTGTCGAACGGTCCTCCAACATTTGCGCACGAGCCCATCGACAGCACCCACTTGGGGTCGGCCATCTGGTCGTACAGCGTGCGGACCACCGGCGCCATCTTCTTTGTCACCGTCCCGGCCACGATCATCAGGTCCGCCTGACGCGGCGACGCCCGGTATAGCATGCCGAACCGCTCGCTGAGGTCGTAGCGCGGCATCGACGCGGAGATCATCTCGATCGCGCAGCAGGCGAGGCCGAACTGCAACCACCACAGGCTGGAGCGGCGTGCCCAGTTGAAGACGTAGTCAACGGACGAGACGAGGACATTTTTCTCGAATCGATCTTCGATCAAACCCATTCAAGCGCTCCCTTTTTCCACTCGTAGGCCAGGCCCGCGAGCAGGAGGCCGATAAATACGCAGATCTGAATGTACCCGTACAGACCCAGCGCGTCGAACGCAACCGCCCACGGAAACAGAAAGATGGCCTCGATGTCGAACACGACGAACAGCAGCGCGACGACGTAAAAGCGGGGCGTGTACCGCGCGCGTGGCGGCGCGACATCGGGCACTCCCGACTCGTAGGGCATTTCCTTCATCGGATGGGGGTTGTTCGGGCGGACGACCCTGCCCAGAAGAATGAGCGAGGAGCCCATGACCGTCGCCGTGAGGAGCATCAGCCCGATGATGGCGTAGTTTTCAACCACTCGTCCGGCTGTCCCTTCATCATCGCGCGACCGTCGAGCGCGGCTCCCGACTCTGTGTACTATATCACGATCTTTTCAGCCGTCACCAACGCTTTCAGCGGCTCATTGTCTCCGTGTTTCCGCGTCTGGATAGGAAAATTCCACGGACTGAGCGGGCAGGGGAAATTGCGTGCGATCCCCGTGGCCGGCACGCGAGCGGACGAGATCACGAGCCGATACGGACCAATATATGCCATCTCTCACGACAGCACCGTAACCCGCGCCAGCTCCGCCAATGCCAGCGCCAGCACGATCGCCGCGAGGATCGCCATCCCCCGGATGAACCCGAGCATGGATCGCATCTGCGGCGACTGATCGTCAGGATAGTTCGCGATCAGTCGCCGGCGCATCAGCAGCAAGAACACGAGCGCGAAGGCAGCGACAACGACGAACGCCAGGCGCGCCGATGCGTCGTCCATGCCGCTGCTCTGTTACTCCGACCGCACGGCCAGGTGGACGAGCGTCCCCGGCGGCACCAGCGATCCGGCCGCTGGCACCTGCACCAGCACGTGGCCAACCGGCACGACCGTGATGTCCACGCCCGGCGGGAGATCATCCTGCCTGACGTACGACACGCTTCCTACCACGAGGCCGGACGCCGCGATCCGTGCCCGGGCATCCGTCTCGCTCAAGCTGAACAGCGACGGCACCTGGACCATGCCCGACGTGGGCGAGGTCGCGGTCGGTCCCGGGGGAGTGGCCGTGGGCGTTACCGTCGGTGTCGGCGTTACGGTCGGCGTCGGCGTTGGCGTCGGCGTTGGCGTCGGCGTCGGCGTTGGTGTCGGCGTCGGCGTTGGTGTCGGCGTTGGCGTTGGTTCGATTGGGTCGTCAGGAATGCCGACCAACCCGCCGACCGTCGCCGAGTAGGCCAGCAGCGAAGCCTGCCCTGCAGTCGTGTAGCGGTCCCCGTTGACGGACAGATCGTCCAACGCGGCCCGCAACTCCGCGGCCTCCCGGCTGTTCAGCTGGTCGCAGCGCACGTTCGGCGTGTCCCATTCAGCGACAATCTCCCGGCGTCCCGGAACCCCATCCACCGGCAGCTTCCCCGTCGTCGCGCACAGGTCGATCTCAACGATGCCGGCGGGTCGAGGGAACTCGGTGGGATACAGTGTGCCGTCTGGTTGCGCGAGCGTCTGTTCGAACGCCGGGGCCTGCGCGCGCATCATGAAGTCGTGGAAGATCGGCGCCGCCCCCGCCATGCCATCAATTGGCACCATCGGGGAGTTGTCCGTCTTGCCCACCCAGACCCCGACAACGAGGTTGGTCGTGTAGCCCACCGTCCAATTGTCCCGCCAGTCTGCGCTGGTGCCCGTTTTGGCCGCCACCGGCCGGCGAAGCTCTGGGAACTCCAGCGAGTTTCCGGCTCCGAACGTCTGCCAGCGCGCTGCGTTGTCGCTCAGGATGTTCGTGATCGTGTAGGCGTGCTCGGCGGACATCTCCTGACGTGCTCGCGCGAACGCCGATTCGCGATCGTAGTCGAACAGGAGTTGGCGGTCGGACCCAATCACCTCCAGTACCGGCGTGTGCCGCACGTAGCGGCCGTTGTTGGCGAATGTCGCATAGGCGTTCGTTAGCTCCAGCGGCGACACCTCGCCGCCGCCGAGCGTCAGCGCCAGTCCGTAAACCCCCGTTCCGCGCCACAGACCGTCCCGGATTCCGATCCGGTGGGCAACGTCGATCGTGTTGGCGACCCCGGCGAAGTCAATCGCCTTGACCGCTGGGACGTTGAGCGAGGACCCGAGCGCCTGCCGCACTGTCACCGCGCCGTGGAACATGCGGGCCGAGTTTTGCGGCACGTATACCGGTTCCGGCGCGCCAGGCGTTTCATAGCGTGTCTCGTAGTCGAGAATGACCGTGCCGGGAAACCAGCCCTTCTCGAACGCGGCGGCATAGGTGATCGGCATGAACGCCGACCCCGGCTGCCGTTCGGCGACCGCGACGTTCACCTGCCCCGAAATGAGGTCGTCGTAATAGTCTCGCGAGCCCACCATCGCCACGATCTCACCGGTCCCCGGGAGCATCGCGACCAGCGATCCGTTGCGAGCGTCATACGGCTCCAGCGTCGCCAGGTGGTCGGCCAACGCCTGCTCGGCCTCCAGCTGCAACCCGTAGTCGAGCGTCGTGCGCACGGACAGGCCGCCTCGGTAGACGCGCTCCGCCCCATAGCGCTCCTCCAGATAGCTGACGACGAAGTTCACCCAGTGTGGCGTGAGGTTGTACCGGTTCTCCCGCGACTGGGGGATCAGCACTTCGCCCCACGCAGCGTCCGCCTCCGCCTCCGTGATCGTTCCTGTATTGACCATCTGGTCGAGCACATAGCGTTGGCGCAGCTTGGCGGCTTCCATGTTGGTTCTGGGGTCGTAATAGCTCGGGGCCTGTGGCAGACCGGCCAGCATCGCCGACTCCGCCAGGGTCAGCTCCCAGGGATGCTTGTTGAAGTACGCCTGCGCCGCCGCGTCGATGCCGTACGAGCGGTTCCCGTAATAGATCGTATTGAGATACATCTCCAGGATCAGGTCTTTCGAGTACGCCTGGGTGAACTGCATCGCGACAATCGCCTCGCGGACCTTGCGCTCGTACGACCGTTCGAATCCGATCTGCTCCGGATAGAGCTGTCGCACCAGCTGCTGTGTGATTGTCGAGCCGCCCGACGAGCCGTCTCCGGCCAGGTTGATGATTGCGCCGCGCAGGATTGCGGTCGGCTCCACCCCGAAGTTGGTCCAGAACGTCTGGTCCTCCGCCGCGATCGTCGCCTCCACCAGATAGGTGTTCGTGCTGTCGTGCGTGATCTCGTCGAGCGGGATGTAGGTGCGCCAACCGGTGTTTGGATCGTTAACTTCGTAGAGCAGCGTCCAATTCCGATCGTAGATCTTTGTCGTCTCGAATTGCCGCACGTCAATGGCGTCGAGTGACGGCAGGTCCTCGCTGAAGTAGTTCCACGCGGCGATCGTTACCGTCGCGCCCAGAATCAGGAAGCCTGCCAGCACCGTCGAGAAGAAAATCGCAAACACGCTTGCCACGCGGATAATCGTTGAGCGCCGTTCGCTCCGCTGCCGCCGCATGCGCAGGTCGACCGTCGCGAGCATGCGCGGCGACACGTGGTGCGTCGGCAGCGTCCGCACTGGCACGCCCTGGCGACGCATCCTGCGCGAGGAACGCAAACGCCGCATTGAGGCGATGTGACGGGACCGGCGTGGCATGGCTAGGCGATCGATTCCGTTGACAGCAGTGTGTACGTACAGTGCCCGTGGTCAGGCTGAAGTCTATCATTGCGCTCGGCGGCGTCATCCCACGGCGCCGCAGCGGCGCGGCGCATTAGCCCGGCTCGAGAGCCGCCGTCTCGGTTCGCCAGCCAGGCGCCGAATGGCAGGGTCTCAATCGCTACAGACATTGGGAGATAAACGATGAGTAATCCAGTGCGCGACGCGCCCCTTGAACCGGCGCAGCCCCTCAGCAACGAGGAGGTCGATCGCGAGCTTCGCTCGCTGACCGGTTGGAAGCGCGAGGACGGGGGTCTGCGCAAGCGCTTCCGCCGATCCGGATTTCTGGACGCCATCGCGTTCGTGAACGCCGTCGCGGCGCTGTCCGAGGAAGAGCAGCACCATCCCAACATCGACATCCGCTGGCGCACCGTCATTCTGTTTCTCACGACCCACGAGGCCGGCGGCGTCTCACGGCGCGATCTCGACCTCGCGAGGCGCATCGACGCCATAGAGTGATCCGAGTCATCCGCGCGCGAAGCTTAAAGACCCGGCGATAGAATCGAACAGGGCCTGTGCCTGCTCGTAGTTGCTGGTGATCGGCGCGTTGCCGGTCACGACAAACCCCTCGCCTGCTTCAATCAGGAACAGCTGATAGTACAGCCGGTCGCTGCCGCCGACCGTCGCCGTGTACACCCACCGGTACGCGGGGATCTCTCCGACCTGCACCGGCGACATCGATAGCGTCAGCACGTTTCCATACAATCCGGACACCGCGCGCCTCCCCGCCTCCGCGTACACCTGCGGCTGTCGAATGCCCGCCAACCGCTCACGGGCCACGTTCAGTGAATATGTGTTGTCGCTCGAGTCTGTCGAGCGCAACGACACCTCCGCGAGCCCGATGTCGATCTCGATCCAGTCGGCCGGCACGAACAGCGAGTACCTCCCGTCAGGCGCCATCACCTGCCGGCCGGACGACAGACCACGCAACACCGGCCCGCCGGCGCCGACGCTCGGCGCAGCCGTTTCGGTCGCACTATCAGCAGGTTGGTTGCCACCGCAGCCTGCCATCACCGCGACGAGGGAGGCGGCAACGCAGAGCATCATTGGACGGAGCTTCACTCGTCGTGTCCCTTTCTGACACAATCAAGCCATAGTCACATCGTTCGTCACACGAACCGGCGGGTCTCTTGATGTCAGACACCACTCCGCATCCATCGATCGAGGTCGTTGTTGGCGACATCGCCGATGTCGCCTCCCACCAGTGCGAGGCATACGTATGCGCCGCCAATAACGAGCTGTGGATGGGCTCAGGCGTTGCCGGGGCCCTCAAGCGGGTCGCGGGCGACACTGTCGAGCGCGAGGCCGTTGCTCAGGGGCCAATCGAGGTGGGCGACGCGGTCATCACCAGCGCCGGCGCCATGCCGCCGCCGGCCCGCGCCATCATCCACGCCGCCGCCATGGGATTCACCGACCGCACCCAGATCTATGCCTCGCCGGAAACTGTCGACGCCGCCACGCGCAAGGCGCTGGAGCTTTGCAACGCGAACGGCATCCGAAGTGTCGTGCTGCCAGCGCTCGGCACAGGAGTCGGTGGGCTGGACGACGAGTCGTGCGCGGCCGCAATGACAGCGGCAGTGCGCGACTACCTGCGTCGAGAGCCAAGCCTGGAACGAGTGCGTTTCGTCGTAACAAACCCTGGACGCGCGGCGATCTTCCAGCGAGCGATCGACCAGCTACGCGACGCCTGATGTCGCGTCTTGCAGTCCGGTGCCAGGCGCGGCGGCCCCGGGCATGCGCGCGTCGACGAGACGTTCCGATCATTGCCTGGGATGCTTCTGTCATGACAGCGGGTGACGGCACTCAACGCGCGTACGGGCTGTCGCCGCGGTGGCGGCGCTCGAACTCCTGGCGGGCGGTGATCGTGCGCACGTCGGTCAGCCGATCGAGCGCCAGGATGCCGTCGAGGTGGTCGATCTCGTGCTGCAGCAACTCGGACAGGTCGCCCTCTGCACACAGCTCGTGCCACGACCCGTCCGAGTCCTGATAGCGCACCGTTACCCAGCAGTGTCGTCGCACCTGGAAGAAGATCGAAAGGAACGAGAGGCAGGCGTCCCAGACAACCTGCGTCTCATCGCTGGCCGCGACAATCTCAGGATTGACCAGCGGCCACGGACTGTGCCCATCGACGTTCATGAAGACGATGCGCTGGAGCACCCCGATCTGCGGCGCGGTGATGCCCCGCCCGTAGGTCGTCGTCATCTTCCAGTGCGCGAGGGTGTCGCGCAGATCGGCCAACACCGCCGCGACCTCGGGCGCTGCCGGGTCGGACACCGGCGCGCAGACCTCACGCAGCAGTGGATTGCCGAGCTGCAATACCTCGCGGACCCCCACGTTGGTCCTCCCGCCTTGTGTGCGACGCCTGGAGCACCGCAGCCGGCGCAAGCCGCCTCCACGTATCGTCGAGTAGCAACAATCTTAAACCGCGCGACCCAGGCATAAACTCCGTCAGCTCAAGCTTCGGGATCAGAGTCACGCCGGACAACGGCGCAGTCTTCGCGTTCACCGTCTGGCTGCAGGAGGGGTCCTGTCTGCGCCGGTTGTCGGGCGCCAGCCGCTGCCGCTCACCTACCCCACACCTGCTCGAAGACGCGCGCGTAGTTCCCGCCCAGCACCTTCAGAATCGTCTCATCGTCATGGCCAGCGTCGACCAGCGCTCGAGTCAGCGCGGGCAGCTCACCGATGTGGCGCAGGTCCCGCGGCGCGTCGCGGAAACCGAAGAAGTCCGTCCCGAGCCCCACATGATCCGCCCCAACCTGCTCGATAATAGCGTTTATCTCCCGCACGAGATTCGCGGTGTCCTCCATGCTCCAGAACACGACCCCGATCAGACCGCCCTTGCTGGCGATCGCCTCTGCTTTTGACATGCCGTATGTCGCGTTCAGCTCATCCCAAGGCGCCCGGTAGCCTGGCGACGGCGTCAGCACGCTCGTGTGGGAACAGAGAAGCGGGCCATCGATGAGCTCAACCAGGTCCCAGAATCCGCGGTCCGCAAGATGCGCAGTGTCCACGACGATCCCCAGCTCGACGCAGCGCTCCACCGCCCGCTTCCCGAGGCTCGTCAGCCCGCCCGTCTCGATGCCGAGCTGCGTGCCGTCCGCCAGCAGATTCCGGCGGCTGTGCGTCAGCGTCGTCATGCGCAGCCCGAGGCGGTGGAAGATGTCGATCAGATCGAGCCGCGCGCCGAACGGCTCAGCCCCCTCCATCGTCAGGACGTACGCGACCTTTCCTTCTCGCTTGGCGCTCCGGATGTCCTCCATGCACGTCGCCAGCAGGCAGCGGTCGGCGTTCGCCTCGACCGCGCGATGCAGGGCTGCCACCATCTCGAGCGCCGTCTCCAGCGCCTCATTCAGCCGGTTCTCCGGCAGGAAGATCGACACGCACTGAGCCGTCACGCCCCCGTGCTCCAGCAGCGGCAGCTCGTACTGTCCTGCGGGCGCGATGTGCAGCGCCACCGGGTCCAGATCGTACGGCACGTCGCTCATTCGCAATGGCGCCGGGGTCTGCTCCGCGACGACCTGCCAGCGTTCGAGTTGTTCGGCGCCGAACGGCTGATCGAGAGTCGTTATGCCGTTCACCACCGGCAACAGGATGTCGGAATGCCCGTCGATTACCAGCGCCTGCCGGTGCAGCCGTTCCGCCCGCTCGTTGTCCGCCACGTCCGATCCTTTCGCTTCGGACGGTATCGTAACAGTGACGCTCGCCAGCCTAAGTCACTACAATGTTCAGCTTGACGGGCTGCCGGTCTCCGCGAATCCACCGAGGAGCCGCTGGTCGGGCGGCACTCGTCACCCCTGCAACTGCAGATCAATATCGCGAACGCCAGCCGCAACGCCCCCGCATTTGACGGAATGACGGAATGAAGGAATTCCTTCAACCCTCACATGCATTTGTCGTCCTTTGCCGGGCGGCCGTCGCTGCGGCCCTCGGGCGGATCTCCTTCCATTGCTTTGCAACGTCTTTGTTCATGCCGTCGACAGCGTGAATGGGGATTACTGGTAGATCACGACCAACGGCGGGGGGTCGAGGTTGACGATGATGTCCGGCGTCAGCACCGGGTCGTCCTGCCGGTAGAACATCTTGATGCCGCCGTACTGGATCAGCTCGTCTCTTACGAAGATGTCGTAGTTGGCCAGCTTCGCCTCCGGGCTGCCAAAGCCGTCCATGTCGAGCACGAAGGACACTCCCGGCACGGGCGTGATCGCTTCCTTGTTGTAAATCATCTCGCGCTCGAACTGATGCACCATGAGAATCTTCCCCGGGAGATTGTGCTCGGCGACGATCGCCGCCAGCATCTCCATCGCAATCTGGATGTCGCGTCCGTCCGCCTCGCCGATGAATTCACCCGGAATCCGGTCAACCGGAACCGTCTCGTTTGCCCCCGTCGAAAATTCCGGGTCGAGCGCGACGTGCACCCGCGGGTGCTCCAGCCAGTGTCGGATCAGGTTGATCTGGTTCGGGATCGTGTCGTGGCCGATCTGGAGGTCCAGAATCAGGATCATGTCGTTCGCCGTCACGAATTCGACGAATTCGCCGATGATCTCGTCGCCGGTATATGCCACGTACGTGCCGTCATCCATCGGCCACGGCTGCGCCACCGTCGCGATCAGCTCGAACGCCAGCACGATCGGAGTATCCGGGTCCGCCGCATGGAATTCGGCTGCCTGCTCACGCAGCAGCCCTAGCACCTCGTCCTTGTCGAACTCACCAAGAATGCCCATCGCCGACGAGTTGGGGTGACCGTAGTAGGCAATCACGCGATGCCCGGGCAGCACCGCCTCGGACGGTTCGATGAACACCGTTGTCGTCGGCGTCGGCGTCGGCGTCGGCGTCGGAGCGACAGTTGCGGTCTCCGTCGCCGTAGGGACGGGCGGCGTGTCGGTAGCCACGGGCGCGACGCCAGGCGTCTCGGTCGGGACGGCCGGAGTGGACGCCAGCGTCGCCGCTGGATCGCTGCCCGGCGCCGTGCTCGGTGTCGGCGTCAGATCGTTCGCCGGGGTGGCCATCGGGCTTGTGGCGCCGGTAGGAGTTGGCCTTGTGCTGGTCGAGCGCGTTGCGTCCGGTCCGCTACATGCCAGCACGCTCCCAATGAGGAGCAGGCCCACGGCAACACGCAAATGTTTGACACACTGGCACATCATCACTCGAATGCTACACCACACGGCGCGCCGGTTCAGCGGGCCGGGCCGCTCTGATAGACTTCGCTCGCTCATGACGGTCGGCCTGTCATCGCAGATCCGTTCGTCCACGATCATTCACGTCGGGGAGTTGTTCATCTTGGGATCGTTCGTTGACGCGGTGTCCTGGCTGCTCGATCAGGGACACGCGTTGTCTGACTGGATGCTGGCCTGGTCTGAGTCGGCTTGGGCCCCGGTGGCGCTGTTCGTCTTCTCGTTCTGGGAATCCAGCTTCTTCCCCATTCCACCTGACCCACTCCTCATCGCGATGGGCGTCGGCAAGCCGGAGTTCGCGCTGCTCTTCGCCGCTATCTGCACGACCGGCTCCATCCTCGGAGCCGCGTTCGGCTATTACATCGGCAAACGCGGGGGCCGCCCGCTCGCGCTCCGTATTTTCAAGGAGGAAAAGATCCGCGTCGCCGAAGCGATGTATCGCCGCTACGATGTGTGGGCCGTCGGCGCGGCGGCCTTTACCCCGCTTCCATACAAGGTTTTCACGATCACCGCCGGCATCGCCGACCTGCACTTCGGACGCTTCATGCTCGCCTCGCTGCTTGGCCGGGCTGGCCGCTTCTTCCTCGTCGGGCTGTTAATCACCTTTTTCGGCGCGTCGATCCGCCGCGCGATCGATGAGTACTTCAACTACTTCACCGTCGCGTTCCTCGTGCTGCTGGTGGTTGGATTCATCGTCATCAAATACGGCGGCCGCTACCTCGCCCGCCGCGAGCGGGGCATGATACAGCAAACCGACGCGCCAGCGCTCGATTGATCGCCTAATCGACGCCGTGTGTCGCGCGGCGCCTACCCTCGGTCGAGCGCCTCCAGCACCGGCGCCAGCGACTCGACTGTCGCCATGCTCGGCGCGCGGGACGCCACCTGAATGTGCGTGATCCCTTCCCGGGCGAACTGTCGGAACACGTCAGCAACCTCGTCCGCCGTCCCCACGATCGGACCGGTCCCGGATGGGCGCTGCTCGCCGCCAGCATCCACCATCACCGTCGCCGTCCGCGCGAGCGTCGCCGGGTCCCGCCCGACGTCCTGACAGGCCGTGTCCACGAGATCGCGCAACGGCGGTATCGCATCCGGCCCGTTCTGCCCGCGCACGAGCCAGCCGTTCCACGCGTCGGCATGCTTTGCCGTCAGCCGCAACATGCGTTCGCCGCGGGTCCCGATCAGGATCGGCAGCCCTTCCGGCCGTGGTCCGCGCGGCCGCAGCTCGCATGCGCGCGCCGAGTAGTAGGTCCCCTCGAAGTCGATTTCCCCGGTCTTCAGCAGCGTGCTGATGATCGTCAACGCCTCCTCGAACCGGCTCACCCGATGGTCGTACGGGAACCCGAAGGCGCGATACTCCCGCTCGAAGTACCCCGCGCCCAGCCCGAGAATCAGCCGCCCGTCGCAGATCTCGTCGACAGTGTCCGCCATCTTGGCCAGCAGCGCCGGGCTGCGGAACCCGGTGCACACGACCAGCGTGCCCAGCTCCGCTTTCGTCGTCACCGCCGCCAGCGCCGACAACAGCGACCAGCACTCCCAGATCCCCCGCGGGGGATCGTTCTCTCCGAACTGATACAGCAGGTGGTCGACCAGCCAGAGCGAGTCAAAGCCGACCTCTTCCGATCGCTTCGCCATCGCCAGGATGTCGGACCACCTCGGCGTTGTGCCGGACGTCCGCCCCTCGATCTGCGGAAGAATAAACCCAACCTTGAGCGGACGTGCCATTGTCAGCCTCTCCCTGCCCCCGCGGTTCGGCGCATGATCGCCGGTCCAGTATCGCCCTATCCTGACACCGTGGCAATAACCGGTCGCCCTCCGAACCACTCTCATCTGACCGGTTCCCCTGTTCCCAGGGGGCTGAGCGGGCCGGGGACGCGGCTGCATCGGTCGGAGCGACGTTCAGAGCACCCGGAAACACGTCGAGCGCCGGATCGCTCCGGCGCTCGTTATCTATCTCTGTTCGATTAAGGTCAGGCGGCCTTGACCTTGCGCTTGATGTCCAACGGCTCCGGAAAGCTCCCCGTGGCCTTCTTGGAGAAGATCAGCGCATCCCCCAACATGATCTCGTACACGCCTCCGCTGCTCGGAATCAGCGTCAATGCGCTGATCTTCTCCGCGTGGTCGTGCAGGATGTCCTCCGCCAAACTGGCGGCCTTTGCGAGGTATCCTCACGAGGTGCAGTATTCGATCGACAGCGTCCGCTTGTCGTCCATCAGCCATCCCCTCTCGTATGCTGCGGCACACACGCCGCGCGTCGCACGTTACGCTTCCTACAGCACGTCCGGCGCCGCTTACATTCCCGCCCTGCCTGATTTGCCAGTCGCGCCGGGCTCGCCTATCCTTGCGCGAGTGACAGGAAGGGGTAACAGCAGCAATGGCGTCTCAAAACTCATTTGACATCGTTTCGAAGTTCGACCAGCAGGAGATGCGCAACGCAGTCGATCAGACCATGCGCGATGTCGGGACACGCTATGACCTGAAGGACACGCGGTCCACGATCGAGCAGACAGCCGACCAGCTCGTCATCAACACCGATAGCGACATGACGCTGCGCGCCGTCCGCGATATTCTCGAAAGCAAGGTTCTGCGCCGGAGCCTGTCGCTTAAGATCCTCGACTACCAGGAACCGGAGAACGCCAGCGGCGGGCGCGTGCGCCAGACGGTCCGGCTCCGCCAAGGCATCAACGAGGAGCTCGCCAAGGAGCTGTCGAAGCGCATCCGCGCCGAGTTCAAGAAGGTCAGCCCCCAGATCCAGGGCGATGTCGTGCGCGTCTCCGGCAAGAACCGCGACGACCTCCAGGCCGTGATCCAGGCGCTGCGCGAAGCCGACTACCCCGTCGCGTTGCAGTTCGTCAACTATCGATAGCCGCGCGCGAGATAGCGGGCGTGCCGCGTGACGTTTCGATTACCGGGCGCCTGATCAGCCCGCGTTTTCCGATGCGAGCAGCGAGGGATCGAGCGGCTCGTCGACATCCGCCACGCGTGTCCTGACCGATCGCCGGGGGCTCTTTCTCGCGCGGCGCGGAACATCATCCGCCCACACGCGCTGAAACATGACCCACTGTTCCGGCGCCCTTACGAGGTTCTCCTCGAAGACAGCAAACAGCTGTTGCATCCCCAGTGCGACATCGTGGGTCATGTCGTCCGTGCGCGCGACGTAAATCGGATCGTGAATGTGGAAGGCGTAATGATGCCCTTTGCCGTTTTCCTCTTCGCGCATCGCGAACACCGCGATGATCGGCGTCCCCGTTGCTCGCGCCATCTTGATCGGCCCCGTCGGCAGCGTTGTCTCGACACCAAAGAATTCGACGATCTCGCCGCTGTCGGTGAAATCACGATCGGCGACGAAGCCCACGAAGCCGCCGTTGCGCAGCACGCGCATCATCCTGCGAATCGCCGCCGGCGAAATGTCCTCCAGCGGCGCGCCGTGACTCAATCGCAGATAGTTCACGCCGGCATAGACGAATTCTCCGACGGTCGGAGATGTCAGCACGTACGGATGGTAACCCCTGATGAACAGCGACTGGCCGACGACATCGAACGCGCCAATGTGCCCGGTTACGATGATGCCCCCGGTTCCGTTCGCCTTGATCCTGTCGAGCAGCGACCAATCGTTCACCGGGAGGCGGATATTGGCCAGGAACTCGTCGCGGTCAAGATGCGGAACGCGACACAGGTCCCAGAAGTTCCTGGCTGACGTTCGAAATACCCTCCGCGCCTGCCTGCGCAGTTGCAGTTCGCCGATACCTGCGCCGTAGACGTGTCGCAGATTGTCGATCACGTTTAGCCGGTAACGCCGCGAGCGCCAGTACAGCAGGTCGCCTACTCGATCGGAGATCATGTATCCGACTCGCAGCGGCGTCACACGCGTGATATTGCTGAACGTCCAGGCCAGTGAGATCGCGATCCGTTGCTTGATCGACCTCGCCGGCGCCTTCTCCGTCAAGTAGACGTGCCTACGCCGGCTCACCGCGCTCGCTCCGATCTGCGATCGAAGCCGCGGCCGGCTCGCGACGCGTGCGAGCGCCGGATTCAGCCGCCTGCTCCTCGCGAATGTAATGCAGGGCGTCGTAAATGACAGGCAGGCCTCGAATGACGCACATGGCCACCGAGGAATACACCAGGAACCAGCCAAGCGCGCGGAACGCCTGGTAATCGAACATCATGTCGAGCACGCGTCCATCCGCGTCCGGCAGTCGCCAGGCTACGAGCCACGTAAGGAACACGAACCCCAAAGCCTTGGACCAGCCGTACGACACGCGGCTGACGCGCGACGCGGTCAGGAACCAGGTGAACCGGGAGCGCATCATCGTCGAGTCGCCGAATGGCGTCTTGCCCTCCGCCAGCGCGACCGAGCGCATGACGTCGACGACGAAGGAGCGCGTCAATACGATCAGCGGAGCCCAGATGCCGATGACGCCGAGCACCGCGAACGTCACCCACAGCGCATTCTCCACCACCCGGTCCCCGGCGATGTCCAGCACCGCCCCGAGTCTCGACGACGCGTTGCGCCGGCGGGCCACCCAGCCGTCCAACCCGTCGCCCGCGAAGATGACGGCGATCAACAGCCCCGTGATCACGACAACCCAGTAGCTCTTTGTGTAAATCAGCCCGATCGCGCCGAAGAGCAGCAGAACACGGACAACGGTAATGAGATTGGCCATGAACCTCCGACCGCATTCCATGGAGCAACCCATGTCAGTCCCCGTCGGGCCAGTATAGCAGCGAACCCCCGCCCATCAGTCCCGCGCAGGGAGTTTCGAGGGTCCCGCGTTGCCCATCACGTCGCCGCGTGGATCAACGCCACGAACGCAATCGCCTGCGCCAGCAGCGTCGCGGCCAGCAGAAATCTCGCCATGAAGCGATCGACCGCGAGCGCTACCGTCGCCATCGTCGTATTCAGGATCAGGATCAGCGCCGCGATCAGCGGCAGGCGCCACAAGTCGCGACGTGTCCCCGCCGCGTCGACATCACCGTGCGCGTTCCAGTGCAACGGCACGATGTCGCCGATTCCCTCGTACTGACTGTAGAGGAACGCGATCATCAGCAGCGGAATCATGACGCCTGCCGCGACCAGCCCGGACGCAACCTGGTCCCCAAGCAGCCGTTCTCGAAATAGTTCGCGGTACACGCTCAGCCAACCACCGGCGACGCCCTCAGCCCCGCCTCGCTGGCGACGCCGAGCTGTTGGCGGCTCCCGTCGCGCGCCTGACGGAGCCGGTTCCGCGCGCTCGTCAGTGGGTGGAAGCGCTCTCTCCGGTTGAGCACGCGTCGGAGTGATCGCGGCTTCCAGGTGTCGCGTCGGCGCTGGACGGACCCACGCGGGCGACGGAATGGGCGCGTCGCGCACGGGTTCCGGGCCAGTGGACGTGTATTGCCGCCGCCGCGCCAATTCTCCGAGAAACAGGATCGGGCGATGCGGAGAGATCGCGTGAATCCCCGTGCGCGTCACGATACGAACGCGCCGGCTCGGCGCTTGCGTCGCGACCGAGTGCCACGCGCCGTCCCGCATTTGCATAGTCGACACGTGATACCCCGGCCAGAATCGCTCGTAGCCCCTGCCCGATACCCGGCCTCGTGGCTCGTAGACGACGTCGCGTATCTGGTCGTACGGGAGAACGCGCCGCCCGTTCATCCAGTGAATCGTCAAGCTGTCTCGCCCGATAACATACCGGATCGTCGTCAATCCTCGCAGCAGGTAGATGATCCCGACTGCCGACCCGGCGCACACGACCGCGGCCAGCAGCGCCAGCACGCCAGGCAGGCCATCGGCTGCGCTGAAGCGCCACACCGACACCCCCGCCAACGTCAGCGCGCCGAGCGCCAGCAGGAAGCCGGTCAGTTTTCCGAAACTGGCCGACGCCTGCCACACACTCTCTGCACCGCCCGGCAGACGCGCGTCGTGGGGCGCGTGCGGCGTTTCGTGGGGCGGAGTCGAGGTCGGAAACCGGCGCGATAGTTCGACAGTCGGCGTGACATCCCAGCCACGCTGCTCGCGGGACTGTCGCACGCTACGCTGCCATGGCTCATGTTCGCGACCGCTCATACGTCTCTGCGACTCGCCGCCCCCCACCTCCAGAGATGTCAACCGACACTCGGTTGACACGCCTGCATGCCGCGATTGTCGCATGTCCGTGGCGAGCGGGCAGCCTCTTGGCGCTCGAGATGAGACACGCTGTCGCGCTGGATCGCTCGGACGCGTTTCGGCGGACTCTGATCGCTCGGAGCGCCAACCGCGACCGACACCTGGCACGGCGCATGGCAATCGATCGCTGTTGCCGCATCTGCGATCGTTGCCGACCAGATGAAGAAGGTCGCCCCCGGGCGGGACAGCCTTCAGGTGTTTCGGACTCGAGCGCCTATGGCGTCGGCGACTCCTCTATCCCCGGCGTCCCGTTAATCTCGGGCGTCTCCACCGGGACGGGCGGCATCGTGGGTAGCGGCAGCGGCGTCGGCGCCGGCGGCATCGGAGCGTCTGGCGGCGCCTGGAAAGCGTCCAGCCCGGTTTCGGCGTCGGGTATGTAGCCCGGCAGCGGCGTGTCGGATGACACGTCCGCGGCTTGGCGCTGCTCGTCAACCCAATTCTCGAACGCCGCATTCTGCAACGTGCGCAGGGTCGCGATCGTGAGTGGGCGGTCATCATCCCGTTCCAGCACCCGGATGATGTGCCATCCGAACTCGGATTGGACCGGCTCCGACGTCTGCCCCACTCCCAGCTCGAATGCTACCGCTTCGAACTCGTCCACCATCAGGCCCCTTGGGAACCAGCCCAGGTCGCCGCCCGTTCCCGCGGTGCCGGTGTCCATGCTGACCTCGCGTGCGATGTCCCCGAACTCTTCCGTCTCCAACCGTGCCATCAACGCGTCGGCGGCCTCTCGCGTCTGGATCAGAATGTGCTGCGCACGCACCTGCTCCATACGCGTCGCGACGGCGTCAGTGAGCTCAATCCGCGCCTTCTCGCGCGCGAGCGCCGGACGGATCACCAGCCGCTCGTAATCACCGCGGCTCATGCCGCTCGGATCGAGGTAGTTTTCCTTGAAGAGCTCGAACGTCTCCTCACTCGTGTCTCGCGCTTCGTCCGGACTAGGGGTGTTCGTGGCCGTCGGGCTCGGCGATGGCGTGACCTCCGGCGTCTGGGTTTCGCTCGGGGCGGGCGTGCCGGCTGCGTCAGGCGAGCCAGTCGCCTCGGGCGAGCCGGTAGCATCGGTCGTGCCTGTCGCGCCGGAGGTTCCGGTCGGTTCCGGTGTCCCGGCCGGATCGGGTGGTTCGACAACTGTCGCCGTCGTCTCTGCATCTGGCGTCAGACCCGGAGTCGGAGTCTGCGCGGCCTGCGTCGCGAATGCGTCTGCAGTTTGCGTCGCGTCGGCCACCCGCACGTCGGCGGTTTCCGTCGCCCAGGCCGCCGCGGTCGGCTCGATTGTGGCCGTAGGCGTCGGCTCGGTCAGCGGCACCGGGGCAAACTGCTCGAGGATGAACTGATCCACCTCTTCGTCGGTAACGGACAGCCCAAGCGACGCAATGGCGCGCAATACGACGCGATCATCGACCATTGCCGCCAGTGTCTCAGCGTTGATTGGCGCGCCCTCGACGTCCTCAAGCTCCACCTGGGCAGCCTGGATCTGCTGGCTGAGCTGCTCGCGTTGGCCCTCCGGCGTGAACTGGAGCTGCTGGGAAATCTGCGCGATGTTCTGGCGCAACACCAGCTCGCGCACCATCCAATAGTCGCGGCGCTGAATATCCTCACCGTTAACTGACGCAAGCGTCTGGCGTGGTAGGAAGTAGTACTGATATGACGCGCCAACCACGAGCGCCAGAATGACGACCGCGCCCGCCAGGGCGGTGAAGGCATACAGTATCCGGCGTTGTCGCAGCTCGCGTTCCCGGCGCGAGACGTGCCGCTGGCGCGGGACCCCCCGCGGGCTCACGTCCTGCCCGGCCAGGCGACGCAGCAGGTGTCGGATTGTGTTCAGCATGTAGAGATTCTCGCTTCTGGCGGCACGTCACCGAAGGTCCGGCTGGCCACATCGCGCCCGTGCTGCCGTTTGCAGCACGGCGACATCCCGCCCACGGACAGCGATGCCGCCGGCGGAACCATGGTTCGAACGATTACTCGGCGTAGTCTGACGTTGCCCGCTGCTCGCGTGGACCATCGTCTCGCTGAAAGCTGTCCTCGCGCGGCGCGTCCCGCTGAAAGCCGCCCTCGCGCGGCCCGCGTTCGCGAAAGCGCGGCCCGCGGTCCCGGTCTCCACGAGGGCTGCGGTCACGCGGCTCGCGGCCCCCCTCGGTGAAGGACAGCATCGCCAGATGCCGAGCCCGCTTGATGGCGGTCGTCAGCGAACGCTGGTGCTTGGCGCACGTGCCGGTTTTCCGGCGAGGCTCGATCATGCCGCGGTCGGAGATGAAACGGCGCATGCGGGGCACGTCCTTGTAGTCCACGTGCCGGATACCGTCGGCGCAAAAGCCGCACACCTTGCGCCGCGAGAACGAGCGTCCGCCACCGCCGCTGCCAAATCGCCGGCGCGGCCTGTCGCCCTGCTCGCCCCGATCATCGCCACCCTGGCCGCCATGTCGTTCGTCTACCACCTCGTCGTGTCCTTCCAGCTGATGTCAGGTGCTACCGGCGCGCCTCTAGAAGGGCACGTCGTCAAGATCGTCAATGTCTTCGTCTCGCGTTTGTGGCGCCGGTCGGCTCTGGCCACCGCCGTAACTGCCTTGATCCTGGCGACCCTCGCCAGCCGGCGCGCGATACCCACCGTCTCCTGCGTCGTCACGGGCCGTGAGGTTCATGAACGTGTCCGCATTCACATCGACTGACGTGCGCTCCACGCCATCCTGTCCCGTGTAGGTCCTAATCTGCAGCTGGCCCTCAACGAGCACCTTGTTGCCCTTCTTGAGCCACTCGGCGGCATTCTCCGCGTGCTGCCGAAACAGCGAAATCCGGTACCAGTCAGTCTCATCCTGGTAGTTGCCGTCAAGACCGCGTCGCCGCCGGTTTACGGCGATCGAGAAGTTGGTGATTGGCGTGCCATTCTGCGAATAGCGCATTTCCGGATCGCGTCCAAGGTTGCCCACGAGAACGACTCGGCTGAATCCACGTGACATGGCGCTCTCCTACTCCATTCCCATGCGGTTGCATGTGTGTTCGAAGCGACGCGGGAGTTCCGGACGACACTCCACCACTCAGGGCCTCTCAGTCTCCTCGGCGTTCTCAATCTCCCCGGGCTCCTCTGGCTCGTCGGGTTGCTCGGGCTCTACGGGCGCGTCGACACCCTCATCGACTGCCTCAGGTTCCGCCTCACCGGCGTCCTCGGTTGCGACCATCTCCTCCACCGGGACTGGTGACTCGCCAGTCTCGATAGGCGCGGTCTGGGCCGGCAGCGAATCAGGCGGCTCCGCCGCGGTCTCGGGCTCGGTCGCCGCGTCGGCCTCGGGCTCCGCCACCGCGCCAGCGGGCTGTGAGCGCCGGAACGGTCCGCCCGTGGGGCCGTCGCCCGCGGCTTGTCCGCGCGGCGGTCGTTCCTCGTGCTCGGTCATTTCATCATAGCGCACGACGAGGTAGCGGATAACCTGCTCGTCGAGCTTGATCTCGCGCTCGATCTCGACGATGGACTCTGCTGCCGAATGGAAACGGTACAGCACGTAAAATGCGTCGCGATGGTCGTCGATCAGGTACGCCAGTCGTCGTCGTCCCCACGGATTTTCGTGCACAGTTGAATCCACCGTGCCGCCCTGTGCGGCAATGTAGCCGGACACGCGCTCGACCACGTCCGGCAGTCCCTCTTCGGCGACTGTCGGCGTGACGACCAGCATCATTTCGTAATCTCGGGGATCATCCGCGTGCTCGCGCAACGCATCGCTCCTTCCATCGGGTTTGCGCCGCTCGTAGTCGTCTGGTGTTGCGCTCTCCAGCCGCCCGACGTCGCAGAAAGGTCATATTCACATCAACATGCCGCGGACCGCCCGCGCCAATCTCACAGTCTACCAGAAACCTGACTCACCTGCGAAGCGCTTACATTGACGAAATAGCACATGCGTTCTAGTATGGAATCACGAACCGTAGTTAACCGTCAGGAGCTGGAGGACGAAGTGCGATCAAGCGATGTTCGAATGTTGTTCGAGTACTCATACGCTGCGACTGAACGCATCCTGACAGCCGCGCGCGGCCTCAGCTCGGTCGATTTTGCCGCCGTTCCACCGCTGCGCGGAGCCAGCGGCATCCAGCAGACGCTCGTGCACATGCTTGACACCGAACGCGGTTGGCGGGAGAACCTCCGCGCGGGCCGCCGGAACGCGTCGCCCGAGCTGAATCCCGCGGACTTCTCGACCGTGCCCGCCCTGGCCCAGGAATGGGGCGCCGACCGGGAGATCATGCTGGCGTGGGTTGCGTCACTCGACGACGACACGCTGAACGACGAGGCGTTCAACGGTCGTATTCTTTGGCAGTGCCTCGTCCACGTCGTCAATCACTCAACGCAGCATCGGAGCGAAGTTGCGATGATCCTCACCCACTTCGGCTGCTCTCCCGGCGACCTCGACCTGACCTACTTTCTGCGTGGCTGGACCGACGCGTGACGCGTTTCACACATCGCCCGTCTGATCTTTGCCAGCCGGGCAGGCACTGACGCGGTCCACGGCGGCTGCCTGCTGTGGCGTCATATGCGCCGTCGCGAGCACCCGCCGCAGCATCGGCCAACCCGCAACTACGTGCCGGCAAGAACGGGTTCGAGCCGAGGCGGCATTGCGACCGGCGCCGATCGGCGCGAGCGGGTCATGTCGGCGCCGTAAAGCTCCCGGAAGACAGCACCTTGAGCGAGATGGTC
>DATKCN010000149.1:0-14903 GCA_035513175.1 Thermomicrobiales bacterium | reverse complement strand
GTCGCGGACTGGCCCTCGTTGACCGTGACGGACGTCTGATCGGCGGACACGACCGGCGCGGTGTTGATCGGTTCGACAGGCTGCTCGAGCTCGACCGAGCCGATGTCACAGGCGTTCCCTGGCGAGCGCGGGACGCCCCGCTGGTCGGTGGGCAGCACGCAGGCCCCGGGTGGGATGGCGTTGACGGCCGGGCTGAAGGTGTCGGGCAGATGGGTCAGCGTGGGGCCGCCATTGTCAGCCAGCGGTCCGAGGAGTGGATTGGTGCTGGGCAGGTCGGTGCCGCCGCCGCTGAAGCAGGAGCCGTCACCGTCCAGGTTGTAGCCCAGCGAGGCGACGCTGCCGGCACAGTCAGTTGCCGGTGGATCGCTGTTGCCGGCCACGATCGTGCCGAACGCTTCAACGATTCCAGCCACATTGGAGATGCCGCCGCCGGAGACGCTGGCGATATTGCCGAAGATCGTGCCGTGCGTCAGGGTAGCGGCCGCGGCTTCGGCGTTGAAGAGGCCAGCGCCGTCGAGGGCCTCGTTGCCGGAGAGTGTGCTGTTGGAGAGCGTCAGGGATCCGTCGTTGAAGAGCCCGCCGCCGGAGCCGCTGGCGATGTTGCCGGAGATCGTGCTGTCGGTCAACGTCGCGCTGCCGTTCGCAGGGCGAAAAGGGATGCCGTTGTCTGCGATGGAGATGCCTCCGCCGTCGACGGCCTCGTTGCCTGACACGCTGCTGCTCGCCACAAGCAGCTCGCCGAGGAGGTAGACGCCGCCGCCGGATAGACCGGCGCTGTTGTCCGCGACGGTCGATTCGGTCAGCGTCAGGACAGCGAACCCGTCGCCATATGAATTACTGTAGATCCCGCCGCCATCACCGGCCGCCGTATTGTCCGTGACGGCGCTGCGCAGCAGGACCAGCCTGCCCTCATCGGTGAAGATGCCTCCGCCATCACCGGTGAAGAAGCCGCCGCCATCGCCTGCCGCCGTGTTGTTCGAGACGGTGCTGTCTTCCAGCGTCAGCACGTAGAGGTCGTTGTACTGACTGTAAATGCCGCCGCCGTCACCGGTCGTCGTATTGAAGGAGACGGTGCTGCGGATCAGCGTCAGCAGGCCGACGCTGTTGTTGTTGTGGATGCCGCCGCCCCAACGGTCGGATCTATTGTGGGAGACAAGACTATCGGTCAATGTCAGTATGCCGTCGTTGTCGATGCCGCCTCCGAAAAGGTCCGACACGTTGTCGGAGACAGTGCAATTCGTCAGCGTCGCCGTCCCCAAGTGATTATTGTCGACGCCGCCGCCCGGATTGCTGTTCGTATTGCGGGACACGGTCGTGCCGGACATGGTCAGCATGCCCTGGTTGCGGATGCCGCCGCCCTGCACGTTGTCCACCACGAAACTGTCGGTCAGCGTCACCGTGCCAGCGTCGTTGGCGATGCCGCCGCCCGTACTCCCAGTGTTGCGAGCGACAGTCACGCCAGTCAGGGTCGCGGAGCCGGAGAGAAGCTCACGGTCGCCAGCACGCAAACCGTTGAGGATGCCACCCACGGAGAACGCCTCGTTGTCGGAGACAGTGCTATCGATGAGCGTGGCCGTCCCGACGTTGGCGATGCCACCCCCGCGGCCCACCACCCTGTTGAACGAGACATCACTGCCGGTCATCGTCAGCGTGCCGCCGTCGTTGAAGACGCCGCCTCCAATACTACGAGTGCCGACGGTCACCGTGACGCCAGCCACATTGCCGGAGACGGTGCTGCCGGTCAGCGTCAGGCTGCCAGTCATGCTGTTGTAGATTCCGCCGCCGAGTCTGTCCGAGTTGACGCCGGCGGTTGGCGTGCGGTTGTCGGAGACGGTGCTCTCGATGAGTGTCAGAACGCCGTCGTTGTAGATGCCCCCGCCCCGATTGGCACGGCCATTCGAGATCGTGAGCCTGGTGAGCATGGCCGTGACCCCCGGCCCAACCGTAATGACGCTCGTGGCATTGTTGCCGTCCAGCGTGATGCGGTCGTGGCCGTCGATCGTCACATCGCTGTCGAGCAGCAGTGTCCCGCTCGTCAGCACGATCGAGCCAACCAGCCCGTCGTCGAACTCGATCGTGTCGGGTCCCGCTAGTAATGCCGCGTCGGCCAGCGCCTCCCGCAGCGAGCCGTCGCCGCTGTCGTTCAGGTTCGTGACGGTGAAGGTGGCCGCCAGCGCCGAGCGTGGCGCCACCGCCGCGAGTGACGCGGCCAGCAGTATCGTGAGACACAGGAGCGTTCGTGCAGTTCGCGCCCAGCCGTTCATCGCCGCCAACCTTCCATACTGTCGTGCAGACACGCGCGTTCGCGTGTGGCGCCTCTATCGTTGAGCCCAGCTGTTGCCGTCACATTGCGGTTACCTTGCAGCGACCTTGCAGACGGCGAATAATGGAGGCAAGTTGTGAAGCATTCCGTAGATGGGGTTCTGTTGCAGAGTCAACCGCCGCTGCGTCTCTATGTCTGCGGTCAGCTAGCCGTTGAGTACGGCAGCACCGTGCTGCGGGAAGCGGACTTCCCCGCCCGCCAGAGCCGCCGTCTGTGGGCCTACCTCGTTCTGAACCGCCGGGGGCCGGTCGGGCGCGAAGAGCTGATCGAGGCGCTGTGGGGCGAAGACGTGCCCGACGCCTGGGACACAACCCTCAACGGGCTGGTCAGCCGCCTGCGCCGCTTCACACGGAAGATCCCGCTCGATCCAAACGAGTTCGGCATTCGAGGCGAGGTTGGCCGCTACGTGCTGCGGCTGCCGGCCGGAACATTTATTGATCACGAGCGCGCCCGCTCCGCGATCCACGACACAGAGACGTTGCTGCGCCGTGAGGAATACGGCCCGGCGTTGGCCGAGGCGCGGGTGACGCTGGAGATCGCCACGCGCGGCTTCCTGACCGGCGAGGAGGCGCCCTGGATCATGGGCGAGCGCTCGCGCTTGCAGGACATCCAGCTGCGAGCGCTCGAGTGCACGGCGGAGGCCGAGCTGGCGCGCGGCAATCCCCGCATCGCCGAGCTGGAGGCGCGCGAGCTGATGCGGCTCGGACCGTTGCGCGAATCCGGCTACCGTTTGGTGATGCGGGCGCTGGCGGACGGGGGGAACGTAGCTCAGATCCCGGCCATCATGGAACGCTGCCGCTCGACGCTCGCCGAGCAGGCCGGGATCGAACCATCGGCAGAGACGACACAGCTTTGGAGTGAGCTCGTCTCCAGCTGACCTGGTAGCGGCCCGTCTCACGAGCGGACCACCAGATTCGACTTGCTCGCAGCAGGCACAACTGGGGGCTTACCCATGCCGACCTGCCTCAGCTATCCAGCGTACAGGCAGCCGTGATTGTCCGTTCCATCCCAAACCCAACCAGCTCACCAGTAGCGGATCACGTGCCCCAGTGGCCCACGCTCGATGCGCGGTCGCGTCCATCTCGATGGTAGTGGACGGATGTTTTGTGAGCGTTACTCGTGTTCGGGCGAGGATCTGGAGCCAGTCACCCAGCAGGGCCGGGGTCGCCATTGGCGGCGCTCCCGGCCCTGCAATCACACTCACTGCAGTCAGTGCATCGAAGCCTTCAGTCGGCTGCGTAGGCACAGATGGCGTAGACGGCGATCCCACCGAAGTACCGCCCCTCGAATGGATCGTAGATCGAAACCCTCCACGCTCTGAGACTAAAATTGGCTGGTGGGCCGTTGGTGATGATGCTTGTATCCAATGGATCTCCGCCAAGAACGAAGGTCGGCTCGAATCCACCACCAAGCAACTTCTTGCCGGTCGGACACAAAGCGGTTCCTCTGATCGTGTCTGAGCCGGACGCTCGATCGACGAAGACGGTGACAATTTCATAGCCACTTAGCCCTGGCGATCCGTCCTGGCCGGGAATACCCTGTGGCCCGGTCGGTCCAGGAACGCCCTGTGGACCTGTGTCGCCCGTGTCACCCTGCCGCCCCTGCTCACCTTCCGGCCCTTGTGCCCCAATCTGGTTCCAAGAGATGAGCGTCTGGTTGTCCGAACAGTTCGGATCGGCGTTGGGGCTGACGACGACCTGGACGAGCGTCCCACCGGGCGTGAGGCGGGCGTAGTAGGTGTCGCCGGGGTCATTGCCGTAGGCGACGAACGTCGTGCCGATTGCCAGAATCAGCGCGGCAATGAGCGCTGGCGAGAGCGCGCTCCTGAATCGCTGGGTGAAGTCGTGACGCATGCTGGTCCTCCCTTACTGCTTCGCCCCCGCGCCGGAACGGTCGTGTGGCGACAGCGTGCCTGGTGTGGGGGTCGAGTCGCTGACATGCCTCGCTAGTCGTCATCCCAAAGAATGGGCCAATGACACAGGCAGCCCGTCCGGATCGGCCCGGGCGGGCCGCATGAACCTCAGCAGATAGAATGATTCGGCGCGCTACGTCGCGGCGCAAACGACGAAAGCGCGAGCGATGCCATCAGAAACGCTCGGATTATGCGCAATCACGCGCCATCCACCGAGAATCATGAAGCTTCCCTGTATGTCGATATTCGTCGTTGAAGAGAACCCTCCGGCTATCGGCTGTTCTCCAGCAGTGCAGAACACGTTTAGTTGACGGTTTGCTTCGCCTGGCGTCAGAGTTTCCTGAGTGGCCGCCCTCTGGATTACACCTACCGGACCTGCTGCTCCTTCCGGCCCCTGTGGTCCTTCTGGCCCCTGCGGCCCCTGCTCGCCTTGCGGCCCAGGCGGTCCGATCTGGTTCCAGGAGATAAGCGTCTGGTTGTCCGAACAGTTCGGATCGGCGTCGGGGCTGACGACGACCTGGACGAGCGTCCCGCCAGGCGAGAGGCAGGCGTAGTAGGTGTCGCCGGGGTCGTTGCCGTAGGCGACGAACGTCGTGCCGATTGCCAGAATCAGCGCCGCGACGATGGCCGGAGCGATGGCGCGCCCGGCATGTTCCGTGAATAGATGGCGCATGTGTGTCCTCCTGTTACGCTCCTGAGAATCGCTGAATCTCCCTGTGCTGGCAGCCGCGCAGTTGCGGTGGCGAGTCCCGTGCGGCCAGCCAGATTGAGCTGGTGTTCGAAACACGCCTGATCGACGAATGTGCCGAGTGGGTCGTAAACGGCGTTGACTTGCCGGCAATCACTCCCGCATCTGGAAGGACCGGATCGATGGTCGGCGGCGCTTGGCTCGTTACACCAGAGCGCAGACAGCGAAGACGAACACATCGTGATCGCTCGCGCCCTGATTTTTCGCCCGAACTTGCCAGCCTACCGGCTGTTCGAAGTTGAGAGTCGCTGGTCGATCTGAAATGATGAGAATATCCGCCGCGGTGAGGATCGCTGAGATTTCGTAACCGCCTCCAGTAGCCAATTCGTTGCTCTCGCAAAACGCGTCTGCCCGTCTGGTTTCACCTGCAGGCAGATTCAAAATCACGACTACTGTCCTGACAGCTGCGGGGCCACGTTCGCCCTGTTCACCCTGTGGTCCCGCTGGACCTTGGGGCCCAATCTCGCCTTGCTCGCCCGTGTCGCCCTTCGGCCCTGGCTCGCCAGTGTCACCTTTTTCTCCCTGTGGTCCCTGCTCGCCCTGTATACCCTGTGGTCCGGTCTGGTTCCAGGAGATGAGCGTCTGATTTGCGGGACACGCTGGTGTCTCATCCGGGCTGACATTGACATCGCTGAGCGTCCCGCCGGGCGTGAGGCAGGCGTAGTAGGTGTCGCCGGGGTCATTGCCGTAGGCGACGAACGTCGTGCCGATTGCCAGGATCAGCGCGGCGATGAGTGCCGGAGCCCGCGGCCTCCTCGATCGCTCGGCCAGATCGTGTCGCATGTCGTTCCTCCCGTCCTGTGGGACCGTGCATCGCCGCTCGCGCGTTGTAGATTGCGGAATGCGGCGCGCCCCCAGCGGGGCAGCGATCCCCCAGGTACGATGGTAGCGACCAGGCGTTAGGCGAGCGCTAACCGGCAAAGACCGCGATTAACGCCTACGCAACAGAAGTAACGGCAGACGAGTCAGGTTGTGAACGCCCAGAGAGACAGGACATGGTCCACTGCCCTGTCACGGCTCATGGCGCGGCCCTCCTCCTGCGCGGACAGGAACGCATCGGCGTCGAGCTGAGACCGCGCGCCCGCCAACGCCTGCCTGAGCACGGCGTGACGTAACGGTGGTAATGGGCTACCTGCGCGTTCCCGCAGCCGGTCCGCGGCCGTCAGCAACCGCACCGTATCTGCCGGGTGTGACGCTACCGCCAGCTCAGCAATATCCTCGACGCATTCGACTGTCCGCAGCTTGTATCCCATCGAGCGGAACTCAATGAGGCTCTCGATGATGAGTCTCGACGCCTCGGAGGTTTCTCCCTGGTCTGCCAAGAGCCGTCCAAGCTCGCGCCGGCCCAGCGCCGGTCCGTACCTGTCGCCAGCTGATTGTCCCAGTGCGATACATTCTTCGGCGTGCGCGCGGGCCGCATCAGGGCACGCTCGCAGTCGCTCGATGTCAGCGAGATGGCCGAGCAGCCACGAAGCAAAGGCAGTGAAGCCAATCTCACGCGCCGCAGCCACTGACTCGCTCAGGTAGTCTCGCGCCGCGTCGAGATCGCCGCGCCGGTACTCGGCCAGCCCCAGGCTGGACAGGCAGGTCGGGACACCAGATAACACCCCGATCTCCCGTGAAAGCGCGAGACCCTCACGCGCCAGGTCTATTGTGCGCTCCACATCTCCCTGATAGAGCACGCAGACACAGAGATTTGTCAGAGAGTAGGCCACGCTCAGGGTGTCGCCATGTGCGCGGGCCAGGGGCAGCGCGCTTTCCGTCCAGATGACGGCCTGCCGGTAATCTCCCTGCCGCTCAGCCAACATTCCTGCCGCCGCCAGTGCGCGGGCCAGCATCTCGGCTGGAAACGTGTCACGAAGCGGATCGCTCAACAGGGGCTCGATCCACGACCGTCCCTCGCTCATCCGCCCCGAGATCAGCCAGAATGCCCAGAGACGCGACGCGAGGCGCAGCACCGTTTCGTGGTCGCCGTCTTCCGAGCTGCGCCGCAACACCAGCCGGATGTTGTCGACTTCCGGAGCAAGTCGCTGCATCCAGTCCTGAACGGAGCTGCCAATGAGACCCTGCTCCGCCTGGGAGGACAGCGCAAGATACCAGTCTCGCTGCCGGTCATGGACCAGCGCCATCTCTCCTGATGACTCCAGCCGCTCGTGGGCATACTGTCGGATCGTCTTCAGCATGCGGTAGCGTGTCTGTCCCGAGTGATCCTCGGCAATCACCAGTGACTTGTCGAGCAGAGCGAACAGGCGGTCCCGGATGGCGTCCAGGTCGTCGCTCTGGTCAGCGCATAGCGCCTCGACAGCTTCCATGCTGACGCTACCCGTGAACGCCGCCAATCGCTCGAACATGTGGCGCTCACCGGGTGACAACAGATCGTAGCTCCACGCGATGGCCGCGCGCAGCGACTGCTGGCGGGCTGGCCTGCCGCGGCTGCCCCCACTGAGCAGCCCGAGCGCGTCCCGCAGGCGCGCGCCGATCTCGTCCACCGTCATGCCTCGCACACGAGTCGCGGCCAGCTCGATCGCAAGGGGCACGCCCTCCAGCCTCCGGCAGATTTCGGCGATGGCTGAACCGTTATCGTCCGTGACGGCGAAGCCAGGAATGACTGTCTGGGCGCGGTCGGCGAAGAGACGAATGGCCTCGATGGTGCGCAACGTGGCGGTGGACGCGGACTGATCTTCCAGCGGCGTCTTTAGCGGCGCAACCGGCCACACCATCTCTCCATCGACCCACAGCGGCTCACGGCTCGTTGCCAACACGCTCAGGCCCAAGCAGGCGTGCAACAGCGACGACACAACGTCCGCGCAGGCGTTGATCAGATGCTCGCAATTGTCCAGCACCAGCAGAGCGCGCCGTGTCGCAAGCTCAGCCGTGATGGTCTCCAGCAGCGGCCAGTCAGGGATTTCATGGATCTCAAGCGTGGTGGCAATCGATGGCACGACAAAGGCAGGATCCGACACAGCCGACAGATCGAGGAACCAGATGCCATCCGGATAATGCTCCACCTGCCGCGATACAACCTCGATCGCCAACCTCGTCTTACCGACTCCGGCCGGGCCTGTCAATGTTACGAGCCGTGAGTGGGTGAGCGTGTCACCCAGCGCCGGTAGCTCGGCCAGCCTGCCGATGAAGCTCGTCAGCTGCACAGGCAGGCTGGCCCGTGCCAGCTGATGTTGCGGGGCGCGAGCCTGACGGGCGGACAGCTGGTCTACGGTGGTGACATCTGCGTACACCATCGCGGCCGGGTTGCCGTCATGCGCCAACAAAGATTCGTAGAACCGAGTTACACCCGGCTCCGGCTCGACATCAACCGCCGACTGAAGCACGTCACGCAACCGGTGGTATTGCCGTAGCGCCTGGACTCGCCGTCCAGAACTGGCATAGACCCGCATGAGATCCGAGTGGGCAGGCTCATTTACCGGATCGGCGTCGATAGCCTCGCGCAGTGTTCGGATAGCTGGTTCGAGCTCTCCCCTGGCCTGATACAGGCGGGCCAGATCCAGCAGCAATTCAACCCGAGTCGAACGCAACGACTCGCGGCGCTCGGTGGCCCAGTCCTCGAAGTGCTCCTCGGGCAGCAATTCGCCGGAATACAGATCCAGCGCGGCTTGGCACAGCGCGGGATCTTCTGCTCGCTTCGCCAACTCCACCGCCGCCTCGAACGCCTGGATATCCGTCCAGACGACGCGATCGGGAAAGAGCGCCAGCCGCTGGCCACGCGATTGAATCGCGTCGCTGCCGTCGAAGCCGTCCTGCGTCAGCAGCTTGCGGGCGAAGTGCAGGGTAACGCGCAGATTGCTGGTCGCTTCAGGATCGTGCCCCGGCCAGAGCTGCTCGAAGATCTGTTCCCGATGCAGCTCCCGCTCAGGAGCAAGCGCCAGCTGCTTGACGAGCTGAGAGGCTTTCCGCAGCTTCCATCTCGATGGCTCGCTGACTCGTCTGCCGTCGATTATGCGGCAGGCTCCAAGCAGCTGGATATTCAGCGCATCAGGACGGGCGAACGCGCAGGCTTCGGATGTTGTGTCCGGCTGCTGCATCTGGGGCCACCGTTACTGGGTCCCGCGGCGATAAATCACCAGCGCCTGAACGGTCGGACGGTGATCGGTTCCTATCCAGCATCGTGCCTGAGGGAATACGTGATCGACAGGCTCCGATTTGATTGTAGCACCGATCAGCCGGACCGCGGCGACCGTCCCCGCACCCCGGTGATAGCTGCGACATGAGCACTTGCGGCAGTCAGCCGCTCCGCAAAGCGGGGGTACGACCACCAGACGATCGCGTAGGCCGAGAGCGCGCCGGTCCACAGGCGAGAGACGCCGGTGCTGGGCAGGATGCCGGCTGTCGAGATGGCCACGTCGATCACCACCGGCGCGATCAGTAGTGCGGCGATCCAGGTCTGCAGCGGACGCCGCATGCGGGACCAGGTGACGAACAGCAATCCCGCCACTCCGAACGCGAGGTACATCGCAACCATGCGCTGCTCCATCGGCATCGGCACGCCGTTGATGAACCAGGTGTGGTCGTCGCGTTGCGGGCATATATAGGAATAGGCGCCGTAGATGGGACGGGTTGCGGCCTCGCCAAACCGCATGCGCAGGAACGGCGCGACGACCGCCAGCAGCCCGATGGCGCCGTTGGCAATGGTGGTAATCGCCAGCAGCCGCGGCAGGATGCGCATCGTTGGGCGTACCCAGGCAGCAAGCGGACGCCGCGTCCGGCTGTCCTCCCGCTCGTACGCCTGCCGCACGATCTGCTCAGCCACCTCCTCGTCCGTCATCATCCCTGACGTGGCCGGTGTGCTCACCTGCGCTCCCAACGCCTGAAACCATCCCGCGCTCAAACACCGATCCGCTGGCAGACCGGCGCGCGCATCCATTCTAGGCTCGCTGCCATGCGCGCCAGCATCCACCAACGGTACCGGTTCCCGCCGCCCAGCCCTCGGGTACAATATCGCCATCCGATCGATCGCAGCCCACGCGCCCGAGGGAGGGACCTCATGTCGACCGATTCCGCGCTTGAGATCGACGCCAGCCTGATCGAGGACCACGACGGCATCGCCTGCGTCCGCAACGGCGCGGGCAAGGATCAGTGGAACGGTCTCAATTACAAGCTGGGCCTGAATAAGCAGACCGTCGGCACGAACGTGCTGTCGATGAACCTGGCGACCGTGCCGCCCGGCGGCATCGCCTACGCCCACATCCACGTCGGCTTCGAGGTCGGCCTGTACATTGTCTCCGGCCAGGTGCGGCACCGTTTCGGCAAGGGGCTCAAGCAGGAACTGGACAACGGCGCTGGGGACTTCATCTTCATCGAGCCGGGCGTGCCGCACGAGGTCTACAACCTCAGCGACAGCGAGCCGGTGATCGCCGTCGTGGCCCGCACCAGCCCGAACCAGTGGGACGAGATTATCCCGTATGACGCCGCGAGTGACGCCGACTCCTAATGACGGAAAGGTTCAGGACCATCGAGTATCGCGTCAGCCCGGAGGTCGGGAACGACGATCTGAACGATCTCTTCCGCGCCTCCTGGCCGAAGCACACCGCGTGGGACTTCTCGCCAGCGCTGGCGCGCAGCCTGGCCTGGGTCTGCGCGTTCGAAGGGAAGCGACTGGTCGGGTTCGTCAACCTGGCCTGGGATGGAGGACGGCACGCCTTCATCCTCGACACGACGGTGCATCCGGACTTTCGCCGCCGCGGCATCGGAAGGCAACTGGTGCTGGACGCGGTCAAGGTCGCGCGGCAGCATGGCCTCGAGTGGGCGCACGTCGACTACGAGCCGCATCTGCGGGAGTTCTACGCATCCTGCGGCTTCCGCGACACCCTCGCCGGGGTCATCGCCCTGCGGTTGACGGAATGGCGGGTGGAATCAGGAGACGACCCGAAAGACCGTGAGACCCAGGTAGGCTAGAAAGACCGCCGCCACCAGCACGCTGGCGACGATCAGCGCTATCATCCAGCCTGTCCGGTTCTTCGTTCCAGTGTCCATCTCGCTGTCCTCTCGCAGGAGAAGGCGTCAGAACCTCCCGTGCTCGGCCGCGCGCCGTTTCAGCCAGCGCGTCACGCCGGAGACGATGCACATCGTATGCCAGGGGAGAAGATAGCACGCCCGCTACTGCCCGGTGACAGGCTCGATGCTCGCGCTGCTGGCGGAAGGACTGTCCTGTCCGAAGTAGGGCCGCAGCCGCAGCCAGATCGCCAGCCCGAGTAGCCCGAATGACAATCCGGCCAGCAGAGGCTGGAGCGGCTCGAAGTAGCGCGTCGCCCCGCTCGTGCCGAGCAGCAACACAACCGCCTTGTTGCAGGTCGGGCAGCCGACCGCCAGAAACGAGAGCACGCCGCCCACCGTCGTCTTGCCCTGCTCGATCGAGCAGGCGTTCAGGCGCGGCAGGGCGTAGGTGGCCGCCAGCACGCCGCCCAGCAGCGCCGTGACGGCCAGCATGACGTAATCCTGCGCCCGCACCGGCGTCATGCGGGTGAAGTACGAGTTCGGGATGACGTCGGTTGGTATGCCGATGGCCAGCGTGATGAACCCCGCGCCGAGCAGGCCGTAGAGCAACACTTTCGGTAGATGTGGACGTATGTCTGAGGCGAGCATGCGTGTTCCTGATCCGTGCGGTTCGAGCAAACGCGTCCAGTATGATTCTGGCCCAGTCGCGGGAAGATGTCCAATGGGACCAGCAACGTGGAGGGCGGGAACCGTGAACGAACGTTACGTGGCCTTCCTGCGCGCCATCAACGTCGGCGGGCATCGCATCATCAAGATGGCTGATCTCAAAGCTGCCATGCTGGAGGCAGGCTTCGCGAACGCGCAGACCTACATCGCCAGCGGCAATGTGTTGTTCGAGCATCCATCGCTCGATCAGGCGGCAATTGCCAGCGCCCTCGAACAATTGATCGCCGCCCGCTACGGGTTCTCCGTGGAAGTGATGCTGCGAACCCACGCGGAGATCCGGGACATGGTCGATCGTAATCCGTTCGGTCACGTCCAGCTCGGCAAGGAGGTCACCGGCTACGTCACGCTGCTGTATCACGCGCCGACCGCCGCAACGTCGCGGGCCATCGAGGCGCTGAGCAACGACGTGGAAACGCTCGTCGTGCGCGGCAGCGAGGTGCTTACCACCTACTACCGGGCGCGCGGCAAGACCGAGCAGGTGACGGGACTTGAGAAGAAGCTCAAGCTGGTCGGCACAACGCGTAACTGGAACACGATCGTCAAGTTGGCCGGGATGGCGAGGGCCGAGGGCTGAGGGATGAGGGCTGGGAGTGCTGACCTGTGACGCGGGTCCGGCCCCTAACCCCTACCATCGCCAATTGGTGACCGTCGCGCTGTCCCGGCAGAACGGCATCGGAATGACCAGATATGCCCAGGATTGGGAGCGCGAATCTAAAGGCAATCATTTAGATGTGTAAAGGAGTGAGTGCCTTTAGCTTCGTAGTGTCGGCCTCGACAGGTAATCGTTGTAAGGGGTCTTGAGGTGGCGACACTCGGACCGCGGCATCAGATGGTCCGACGCCGCCTGCCTCCCGAGCGGCTGAAGACAAGCTCGATGATGAAGGCCAGCGCGATGGCGCCGAGCAGAGCTGGGATCAAGGTGATGCCGCCGATCCTGGGTCCGAGGTCGCCGAGGATCAGCGTGCCCAGCCAGCTGCCAGCAAGCCCGGCCACGATGGCCCCAAGCCAGCCGTAGGGCAGGTCGCCCGGCACGATGCGGTCCGCCAGCCAGCCGATCAGCCCGGCGATGAGCAGCGTGATCAGCAGGCCGACGAGGTTAAACGTGATCCAGACGGCGGCGATCAACACCACCAGCAGGATCATGAAAATGACCAGAAACGACATGTGCGCTTCCCTTCCAGGACGAGGACCCTGACGCAGTACTATGCCGCAAGTATGCAGGACGTAAGCCCGTCGCCGTCACGTCTTGACGTCGTCTGCCGGGCTCCGTACCGTGGGCGCCGGATGACGTGCCGCGCGTGGGGAGGGGACAGGACATGGCAGGCGATCTGGCGCTTGTAAACGGGCGGCTCATCACGATCGACGACATGCGGCCGGAAGCGGAGGCCGCGCTGGTGCGCGATGGCCGCATCACACGCGTCGGCACGACCGGCGAGGTGCTGGGAGCCGCCAATGGCGCGCCGGTCTTCGACTGCGGCGGGCGCGCGGTCGTGCCCGGCTTCATCGACGGCCACGCCCACTTCGAGATGACCTGCTGCGCGCTGACGCACTGCCACTCGCTCACGACCCCGCCCTACACCTCGCTCGCGTCACTGGCCGACGCCATCCATGAGCGGGTCAGCGCAACCCCGACCGGAGAGTGGGTCATCGTGCGCTCCTCGTTCAACCTCTACACCCGCATGGAGGAGAAGCGGCTCTTCACCCGGCAGGAGCTGGACGCCATCTCCGAGCAGCACCCCATCGTCGTGCTCTCCAGCCTGCACATCGCCATGCTGAACACCCCGGCCCTGCGAGCCCTCGACCTCTGGGACGGCGACCAGCCGCTCGGCGTCGTGCTGCATCGCGCCGAGAATGGCACGCCCACCGGCGTCGTGACGGAAATCTGGGACCTGCTGCCCGTCTTCAGCGTCGATCAGGTGAAGACGGCCATCCGCCGTCACACGCGGGACCTGTTTCTGGCGCACGGCATCACGACCATCCACAACCTGCCGTACTCCGCTGAGGACATCCTGGCCGTGCAGGAGCTGCAAGCGAGCGGAGAGCTACCGATCCGCTTCCGCATGCACTACCACGTGCCGCACCAGATCGAGCTGAACGGCCTGCTGGCGATGGGGCTCAAGCCCGGCTTCGGTAACGACCAACTCCGCTACGGCGGGGTGAAAATCTTCGTCGACGGCGTCGGGCACGACGGCTACGGCCAGCGCGTCTACGACCTGCGCTGGGCGCCGGACGAATTGCTGGAGTTCATCTGCCGCGTGCACGCCGCCGGGCAGCAGCTCTGGATGCACGTCTGCTCGCAGCCCGCCATCCGCGTGATCTGTGACGCGGTCGAGGAGGCATTGCGGCGCCAGCCCCGCGCCGACCACCGGCACCGCATCGAGCACGCCGCCGACTACCTCATCGACGAAGGGGACATGCGCCGGGTGGCGTCGCTGGGCATCCGCGTCATCACGACGCCAGTCTTCATTTATCAGCAGGGGGACACGCTGTCGCTGCCGGGCAGCCAGCGCTGGCCGCGCCAGTTCCGGCTGCGCACGCTGATCGAGCAGGGCTTCGAGGTGATCGGCTCCAGCGACACCACCGGGTCCATCCCGGACGGCATCCCGCCGCTGTACAACATGGCCTGCGCCGTCACCCGCCGTACGCTCTCCGGCGGGACATACCTGCCGGAGGAGGCGATCTCGGTCGGCGACGCTTTGAAGCTGTTCACCATCTGGCCTGCCCGTGGCGCGTTCGAGGAGCACGACAAAGGCTCGATCACGGTGGGCAAGCTCGGCGACTTCGCCGTGCTCTCCGCCGACCCGCGCGAGGTCGAGCCGGACGCACTGTTCGACCTGCGGGTCGAGGTGACGATCATCGGCGGCGAGGTGGTCTGGGAGAGATAGCGGACATGCCACCGGCCGGACAGTGTCCGGCCGGCGGGGTTTGCGGAAGGCGAGGTTAGCGGAACCCGGCCACGAACGCCGCGCCGAGCTGGACCAGCATGATGGCGGCGGCGACGGTGGGTCCGGCGGCGGCCCAGGCCAGGGCGATAGCGGCGACGCCCATGGCAGTGATGATGAGCGCGGCCAGCCAGAACGCGCGGTTCTCGCGAATCGATCCTCTGCGTTGTTCGACCATCATGCTCATTGCGTTGCTCTCTTGCACGCGCCGTTGCGAGACCGGGTTGGCGTGAGTTCTGGCGCGTCTGCTCAGAGTCTCCATTGACTCGTCAATTCCTGTCATCAGCATAGTGGAGACGCTCG
>DATKCN010000148.1:0-3014 GCA_035513175.1 Thermomicrobiales bacterium | reverse complement strand
GTAGACCATCCACAGGCCGACGGCCAGGACCACGGCTGCCGGCGCCAGCTGGCGGACGATGAGGACGCGACGGAGGTAGCGCCGCGCAAAGCGCTGGCGGTACTCGGCGTCGTTACGCAGGAAGTCGCCCATGCTGTGAACGCCGCGCGGCGCGCCGTGATAGGAGGCACGCTCGTCGACCAGAACGCGCTGAACGCGATACGCATCGGCAATGCTGCCGCGGACCACAGTCGAGCGCAGCATCGAAGCGTCGATTTCCTCGCCGGCGCCGTAGGTCGTGTGGACGACTGAAGCGTCGGCCAGCCAAGTCTCGAGCCAGACGTGTGGGCGCATATCGATGACGACCGCCGTCGTCGTCGTCGGTTCGTCCGCCATGATCCAGGCGGTGTGCCGTCGCCGGCGGCGAAGAAGCGGGCCCAGGACGCCCAGGTCGGGAACCGTCAGCTCGGTCTCGCCGAGCCGGCGGAACCCGAGCACCGCCAGTTCCCCCATCGCCCTGGCGACGCGTGGCGGCGGCTCGCGCTTCTGGTCACTGACGTTGCGCGGGCGCCGCGTGGTCGAGCCGAGGTAGACAGTCATCACACTCGACACGTGAAGCGCCACGAAGAGGGTCACCACGGTGACCAGCGCGACCGTCAACCAGGCGAACAGCATCGTCAGATGGTCGCACGCGACACATAGTGGCCGAAGCCCGCGATCAGCCCCGCGCCGCTCCGAGGGCCGCAAGCAAATGGACGAATATGGGCGCCAGGAGCAGAGCCCGGAGCATGTCGACGATCCTCACCTGCCGGATCTCGAGCAGCCGCAGGCCGACGCCGAGAAGGAGGATGCCTCCAACGGCGCTGGCGGCATCGATCGATGCCTGATCCAGGCCGCTGCCCAGCAGCCAGGCACCGAACGCGATGGGGCCCTGGACGATCAGAACGGTCAGCGCGGACAGGTAGACACCGAACCCGAGCGCCGCGGCAAAGGCGGTACTGGCGACGGCGTCGAGGAGGCTCTTGACGGCCAGCAACTGACAATCGCCGGTGAGCCCGTTCTGGATCGATCCGAGGATCGTGAGCGGCCCGACGCAGAACACAAGACTGGCCGTGACGAACCCCTCGCTGATGCGCGATGCCTTCTCGCCCCGCGCGATCCGGCGCTGGAGCCAGACACCGAGCGCGTCCAGATGGTCGGACAACCGCAGTAACTCGCCGATGACCGGGCGGCGCGCCGCGAGCGTGAACTGGAGCGCCAGGGTGATACCGATGACGAGAGTGAACAGGCCCAGGGCGTCGGTCAGCGTATGCTGCAGGCGGACGGAGATGCGCGCCCCGGCGAGCAGCCCGATTGTCGTTCCCAGCAGGGCCGGCGCTCAGGCGGCGCGGAGCACGCGCAGCGCGTACAGCGTGAGCATCCGGCTGGGGCCGGAGCGTTCCCATTGGGCAGGGTCCCAGTACGCGCCTTCCGAGCGGCGCCAATACGGATTTCCGGCCGCGTGCCACGTGCCGTCATGGTGCTGCTGTTCGCGAAGGAGGCTCACGGCTTCTTGGGCGCGCGGGTCGGGCAGCACACCCACGCGCGCCAGCATCACCAGCCCGTGCAGGTAGTCGTAATGCCAGTACTCGGGATAGCGCAGCTCAAGCCACTTCGGATCAGCGACCTCGCCGGTAGTGTGTGATCGGAACAGCCGATGCTGGAGAAAGAACTCGGCAGCGCGCCGGGTAGCGGAGGCAGCTCCAGCATGGCCGGTCGCATGCGCGAATTCGGCGAGGCCCCACATCGGCGACCGCGTCTCGTAGAACGAGGAGTGGGTGGCAGACGGCGTCCTGTCGCAGTTCCAGCCCCCGTCCGGCCACTGCCAGCCGATGAGCGACTCCGCCAGCAGGGCCACGCGCGGGTCGTCGGCCATACCCAGGCGGCTGCAGACGGCCAGGGCGTTGCCCTCCTGCGAGGCGCAGCGCCGAGTGCGGCCGTCTATCGACGCGATCCGCGAGCGATGCGCCCGACCCGTCAGCCAGTCGAGCACCGTCTCTGCCGCCGCAAGCGCACGCGGCTCGCCGGCCGGCACGCCCAGCTCGACGAGCGACACCAGGCGCCAATGAGCGCCGTCCCATTTCTTGTACGGGTGGGTGCCGAAGCCGCCGTCGGGCCTCTGGCCGCTGAACAGCCGGCGTACGAGTTGCCCTTCGAGCACGATGGCCGCGTCGGCGTGGGGCGACGCCTCGTCGAGCAGGTCGCGCCGCGCCCGCATGCGAATCCCGGGCTCATCGCACCGCAGCAGCCAGTCGATCGCCGCCTGATCGCGCGGCACGGCGACGATGCTGGCGCTCATGAGCCGCACGCTATCGGGCGCGCCGGTGGCGGTCAACGCCCTGCAGGACGGCGCTGGCAAGCCCGGCGCTAGCAGCCTGGGCTGCCACGCCGCATCTCGTGGACCTGCTCGTCCCGCTCGAGCCCGATCTGCTTGCCGCGCTCCAGTTCGATCCGCTCGCCGCGCAAGGCCGGCGCGACGGACGGCCGCCCGTCCAGGTTGCAAGTCGCGGTTCCTGTGAACTGGTCGCGGTTTCTGTGAATGGGAGTGCAACGTTCTGCGCATGGTCGGGTTCAGGCGGTTCGGATGGTCGACAATACGACGCGACGTGCGTCCTCACTCGGGCAGGCCGAGCGTGGACGCGAGCTGGTCGGCGGCGCTCCGCAGTCTGCCGGACCGGCGCCAGGCTCGCACGGCCTACGTTAGGGCGCCACGTGACGATCCCATTGGAAACAGTGGCCCCATGCCAATGGAGACCGGCGCTCGCTGTCCGATGCTGGGCCGCTCGCGATCTGCACTGGCTCGATATGCCGCCGCGAGCCACTGGCAGGGGAAGGGCCACGTTGAGGGGGCAAGATCGAGCGGTGTATACTCCGCGGCAGTTGTTCGGCCGCCTCTGAACGTGGGTGACCCCCACGTTTATTTATGCGGAGGGAGACCTCGAATACGGGGGAACGATACCTCAGTCGAGCTCAGGAAAGGAGGGCGCAGTGAACCG
>DATKCN010000147.1:0-4903 GCA_035513175.1 Thermomicrobiales bacterium | reverse complement strand
TTGGTTGACGAGCATTTGCCCGACCTGCGGCCGATGTACCGCGAGGCGGCGCGCATCGTCCGGCCGGGCGGCTGCTTCGTGCTGGTCGGCTACCACCCGTGGTTCATGATCAACGGCACGCCGACGCACTTCGACCGCGCGCCGGGCGAGCCGGTAGCGATCCAGTGCTACGTGCACCTGTTCAGCGACCATGCGCGGGCGGCGCTGGCGGCGGGCTGGCAGTTGCGGGAGTTGGACGAGGGGGTCGTTGACGATGACTGGGTGGCGCTGAAGCCGAAGTGGAGCCGCTTCCTGCAGCACCCGATCAGCTTCGCGTTCGTGTGGGGCAAGGCGGGGTGAGCGTGGGCGTTCGCGGGCTGCTGGTCGATGTTGATGGGGTGCTGCACATCGAGGACACGCCGATTCCGGGGGCGGTCGAGACGCTGGCGGAGCTTCGAAGGCGGGGGATGCCGTTTCGGCTGCTGACGAACACGACCGTGCGCTCGCGGCACACGTTGGCAAGTGCGATGCGGGGCATGGGCTTCGACGTGGCTGATGACGAGATCATCACGGCGGGAGGCGCGGCGGCTGCCTACGTGCGGCGGCGCTTTCCCGGGCAGCCGGTGTATCTGCTGGCGCGGCCGGACGTGGCGGCGGAGTTCGACGGCGTGCCGCTGACGGATGGGCCGGAGGCGCGGGTGGTCGTGGTGGGGGACGCGGGGGAGCGCTTCACCTTCGCGGCGATGAACCACGCCTTCCGGCTGCTGTTCGACGGCGCGGCGCTGGTGGCGATGCACCGCAGTCCGTGGTGGCAGACGGCGGAGGGTCCGACGATCGATATGGGAGCCTTCGTGCGCGGGCTGGAATATTCGTCCGGTGTGCGCGCGACGATGGTTGGGAAACCGGCCACGCCGTTCTTCCGGGCCGGGTTCCGCGCGCTGGGGCTGCCACCGCACGAGGTGGCGATGGTCGGGGACACTGTCCGGCAGGACGTCCTGCCCGCTATGCGGCTGGGCGCGACCGGGGTGCTGGTACGTACGGGGATGTTTCGTGAGGGCGATCTCAGCGCGGGGACGCCGGATGTGGTGCTGGATTCAGTCGCTGATCTGCTCCCGATGCTCGACATATGCTCGATCGAAGCAGCACATTGACATGTTGTACACACATGCTCCAGACGGCTACGATTGCCCGTTCTGCCGGATCGCAAGGGCAGACTACACGAGTATCGTGCTGACTCGTGCGAGTGACATCGTGGCGCGCACCGAACATGTTACGGCGTTCATCGCGTCGCACTGGTGGACGAACAATCCCGGGCATGTGCTGATCGCGCCGAACGCGCACTACGAGAACATCTACGAGCTACCGGTCGAGGTGGGAGGGCGTATTCACGCCATGGCCGCGGGATGTAGCGCTGGCGATGAAGGCGGCGTATGGCTGTGATGGTGTGTCGACGCGGTAGCACAACGAGCCGGCCGGGAACTAGGAGATCTGGCACTACCACCTGCACGTCTTTCCGCGCTTTCGCGGTGACGCCCTGTACGGTTCGGCGCGGCGGGCGACGACGGTGGCGGAGCGAGCGCCGTTTGCGACGACGCTGCGGACGGTCTTTTGCAGCCAGCGAGCCAGCCGGTAACGTTGTCGGTGCTGGAGGAGCACGTGGCGCTACGGACGATGGACGCGAAACGGGAGTTGGGGGCGGTCGATCTGAGCGAACCGGGCGCGATCCTGCTCGTCTCATGCTACGAGCTGGGGCATCAGCCGCTGAACCTGGCGATGCCGATGGCGTACCTGCGGCGGGCGGGGTACGACCCGCGCGCGGTCGACACGGCGGTTGAGTCGCTGGAGGACGGGCAGATCGCGGCGTCGCGCTTCGTGGCGATCTCGGCGCCGATGCACACGGCGCTGCGGCTGGGGACGGAACTGGCAGGATCGGTGCGGGCGCTGAACCCCGGCGCAACGATCTGCTACTTCGGGCTGTACGCGTGGATGAACGCGGACTACCTGTTGCGTGAGCTGGGCGACTACGCCATCGGCGGCGAGGCGGAGCGGGCGCTGCTGGACCTGATTCACACCGTCGAGCGGGGGGACAGCGCACCGCCGCCGAGGGTCAGCGACGCGAGCGCCCGTTCGACGCGGCAGAGATGGCGCTTCAGCGCGCGGCGTGGCCGCCGTGGAGCGTGGCAGACGCCGCCGGGGCGGGTCGCATGGAGATAAGGCTACATGCGCGTCTCGTATTGTTGCGCGGGGCGCCAGGATTACGATACGCTATCGTAGCGACGGATCTCGGAGCGCTCGGAAGGGAGGCACGCCATCGACACTCGACCTGCCGGCACGCCCCCGACGCGCCGGGCCGGGCGGCCACGAAGCGCGCGAGCGGAGCGGGCGATTCTTGAGGCGGCGCTGGTGCTGCTGGTGACCGACGGGCTGGAGGGCATGACGATCGAGGGCATTGCGGCGCACGCCGGGGTGGGCAAGACGACGATCTACCGGCGCTGGTCGTCCCGCGAGGAAATCGTGGCCGCCGCGTTGCGCACGCTGACCGCCGACATCCACATTCCCGACACTGGCGGCGTTCGCGCCGACCTGACGGCGATGATCCGGGAATTCCAGCGCTCGTCGATGAACTCGGTGGTCGGTGTGATGATCGGGCGTCTGGTCGGCGCGACGGTGAAGACGCCGGAGCTGAGGGACATTTTCTGGGAGAACGTGTTTGTGCCACGGCGGCAGGCGCTGACCCACATCCTGCAACGGGGACGGGAGCGGGGCGAGTTGCGCGGCGACGTGGACGTGGATCTGGCGCTCGACACGGTCGCCGGCGCGATTCTGTTTCAGGCGATGTTCGGCGATCCGGCGCGGGTGGGCGACCCGGACTTTCCGGCGCGGCTGACGCACCTGCTCCTGGAGGGAACCGGGATCCGTGAATAAGTCGGTTTCACCGTGAGCGTGGCAGAACATGCCGAGCTGGCGGGGGCGCAGCGCGGCGCAGCGTCACGGCGGGGTGGGCTCCAGGCTACCGAGCCCCTCCGCATGCCATCGGCCACGTGACATCGGATGGGAACGGCGGCGTCGCGACGCGGGCAGGCGATCGCGTCAGTCGGGGATGGCTCGATCGACGCGGAGCAGGTCGCTTGCGCCGTGCAGGACGATCCAGACAACCTGCTCGCTGGCAACCAGGCCGGCGCAGCGGGTGGCGCATTCGGACACGGTGGCGGACTGGGGGATGTCCACCGCCGCGATGACCTCAGTGGTGGCGTCGACGCGCGCCAGGCTCCCGGCGGTCGCGATCCAGAGGGTGGTTCCGTGGGACGCCAGCGCGAAGGTCGCGTCCGGCGGGACGGATGACGGCCAGGCGATTTCGGCCGCGACGGTGTTCGAGGCGATGTCGATGCGCACGACCGTGAAGCCGGTCGATTCCAAGGGTGGGGTTGCGGAGTCATGCTCCGTCCTCCGCAGGCCGACCCAGACGCTACCGGGGGTGGTTGCCAACCCATCGATGACGGCGGAGCCCGCTGCGCCCGCCAGCGGAATAGTGGGTGTTACGGTGTTCGTCGCCGGGTCGATGCGGGACACGTCCAGTCGGCGGCTAGCCAACGCCGGATCGGGAGCGAACCTGATGGACGCACCCAACGCTCAAGCCGCAGCGCGTAGCACTCGCTGCTTCGAAGCAGGAGATGAGGGCGCGGTCGAGGCGATCATGTGGCCGCCTGGCCGGCCGAACACTTGCGCGATGACCGGTGGTGAGTTGACGCACGCGATCGCTCACGAGGCGCCGAGCCTGCGCTGGCGACCGGGGCATCGCGCCCGACCGCCAGCGGGGCATTGAGAGCTACAGGTTGTTGAGGCAGGTGAAGCCGTCACCATCGGCGGCGTCGCTGTTCGTGCCGTCTGGGCAGGTCGTGTTGTTCCAGATAACGCCGGACAGGTTGGCGTCTGTCAGGTTGGCGCCGAACAGGTTGGCGTCGCGCAGGTTGGCGAAGTTCAGGTTGGCGCTGGTCAGGTCGGCGTCGCCCAAGTCGGCGCCGATCAGGGTGGCGCTGGTCAGGTCGGCTCCGCCCAAGTCGGCGCCGATCAGGATGGCGCTGGCCAGGTCGGCGTCGCCCAAGTCGGCGCCGATCAGGATGGCGCTGGCCAGGTTGGCCAAGACCAGGTTGGCGTCGGCCAGGTTGGCGCCGGCCAAGTTGGCGTAGGCCAGGTAGGCGCCGCGCAGATCGCAGTCGGAGAAGTCGTGTCCCGGATGGGCAAACGCCCCACACTTAATGTCGTATTGCAGCTCCTCGTTGAGTTTGGCGCTCTCGATCGTGCCGTCCTCGATGGCACTGCCGTGGAGCGTGCCGTCCTGAATGACGCTGCCTGGGATCGAGCCGTCCTCGATCATGCTGGCGTCGATCGTGCCGCCGAAGGAGGTCCACTCGATCTGCGAGCCACGCCCGCAGTTGGCAGGCGGGGCGGTCGTATTGACCTGGGAGAGGGAACCGGCGTAGAGACAGGCGAAGTAGGTCTCGTCGTGGTTGGTGCCCCGCGCGGAGTAGACCGAGAAGACGGTCAGTCCAACGGCCAGGATGAGAGCCGTGCGGATTGTGTCAATGATCCACCGAGGAAGGCTGCTGAGAGCAAACATGGTGACCCTTTCTCCGACCGGTCTATCCGGCCACATCGCTGGTGAGTTGACGCACGCGATCGCTCACGGACTTCTGAGCCGGCGCTGGCGGCCGGGGCATCGCGCCCGGCCGCCAGCGTGGCGCCGTGAGCTACGGCAGAGTGAGGTTGGTGAGGCAGGTGTTGCCGTCGCCGTCGGCGTCACCGCTGTTTGAGCCATCCGGACAGGTCGTGTTGTTCCAGATGACGCCGGTCAGGTTGGCGTCGGTCAGGTCGGCGCCGGTCATGTTGACGCCGGTCAAATCGGCGGCGGTCAGGTTGGCGCCGG
>DATKCN010000146.1:0-6563 GCA_035513175.1 Thermomicrobiales bacterium | reverse complement strand
CGGCTACCTGCTGGAATTCCTCGACCTCGAAACCCTGGCGGCCGAGCATGTGCACGAGTTCCTGTTCGTCGCAACCCCACTCAAGCTCGAAGGAGGCGTCGGCAGCCCGATCGCTCCGATCGCCATCGCGTAGACCGCCGTGCGATCTGTCGACGACGTTGAAGAAAGGCGCGCGCCGCCATGGTAGCAATTGCCGACATCTGGGCAGCCCGGCCCATCGTCGCCGAGGTCGCGCTGCGCACGCCGCTCGTGCGCTTGCAGGTGGACACTGACGGCGTCGAAATCTATCTCAAGCTTGAAAATCTCCAGCCCATCGGTTCGTTCAAGCTGCGGGGGGCGCACAACGCGATGCGAGCCCTCTCTTCCGAGTCCCTGGCGCGCGGCGTGCTGACCGCGTCCGCTGGCAACATGGCGCAGGGCGTGGCTTACGGAGCGCGGTGTCTCGGCGTGCCCTGTTCCGTCATCGCCCCGGACAACGCGCCGGAGACGAAGGTGCGCGCCATCGAGCGTCTGGGCGGCGTTGTGCGCCTCGTATCCCGCGACCGCTGGTGGCAGACCTTTCAGGAGCGCACATTTCCCGGATTGGAGGACGCCGCGTTCCTGCACGCGTTCGATGACGACCGCGTCATGGCCGGCAACGGCACGATTGGCATCGAGATCCTGGAGGACCTGCCGGATGTTGACGCCGTCGTCGTGCCATTCGGCGGCGGCGGGCTGGCGTCCGGGGTGGCGACAGCCATCCGCGCGCTGAAGCCGGGCACGCGCGTTTACGCCGCCGAGGTGTCGACCGCCGCCCCGCTCGGCGCCTCGCTTCGGGCCGGGTCGATCCAGACCATCGAATACACCCCGTCGTTCGTCGATGGCATCGGCGCCGCGACGGTTTTTCCACGCATGTGGGAGCTCGCGTCGACCCTGCTCGATGGCGCGCTGTCCGCGACCGTCGCTGAGGTGGAGGGCGCCGTGCGGTTGCTCGCCGAGCGCCAGCGCGTCGTGGCCGAAGGCGCCGGGGCCTGTCCGGTCGCAGTCGCGCTCTCCGGACGAGCAGGCACGGGCAGGATCGCCTGTGTCGTGTCTGGCGGGAATATCGACCTGACCGTCCTCAACCGCATCCTCTCCAGTGTTTCGTGAGTCGCGTAACTGGCTCTACGCATTGTCAGGCGCTCGCGCGATCGCTCAGGCGTCGTGCGCGGTGGTTGTCTATCGCGCACGAGTTGGAGCCCGCACGCGGTCAAGCACACAGGGGAGCGGATCGCCCAGACGAATCGTCGAAATCACGTGTGAGCAGCGCCTGCCCGACGACACTGAGTCCCGCGAGGTGGCGGCGGCTATCTCCGAGGCTCGAATCGCTCGTCCCGCGTGATTCTGGCTATGCCGTGGGCGCCGTGACGCCGCGCGGGCGCTGTGCGTTGACGTTGCTGGTAGCGGCCGGAGCCACACTTCTACAGGGCGGCGGGGACCGCTTCCAATCGGGGACGGAGCGCTGCCGCGTCGTGCTGTCCGCGGCAGCGCTTCTGCGTCCCGCCGCTTCCTTTTCCGGGAAGCCACCTGGTCTAGAGGCCAACAACTCCCGGACAGCGCCGTGTGAAAGCCGTCACCAGCGCGACCGCGTACTCGAAATCACTCAGCCGCAGCAGTGAGTACGGGGAGTGGATGTAACGGCCCGGCAGAGACACGACGCCTGCCAGCACCCCGCCCCGGCTGCGATGGATCGCCCCGGCGTCGGTTCCCCCGGCGGGAGGCGTCTTGTATTGCCACGGTATGCCCTCGGCGTCGGCCGTGCTCGTGAGCGCGTCGACGACGCGGCGCGGCACGATGAATCCGGCGTCCATGACGCTGATCACCGGCCCTTTCCCCTGCCGGGTGATCTGCTTCGCTCCGGAGATGCCCGGTGTGTCCGCGGCGATGGTCGTCTCAAGCGCCAGCGCGATGTCCGGCTCGATCTGGAATGCCGCCGTGCCCGCGCCCCGCAGCCCAACCTCCTCCTGCACGGTGAAGGCCGCCACCACCGTGGCGTCGGTCTCCGTGCCTTGCAGCGCCTCCAGCGTCTTGACGATGATCGCGCAGCCTGCCCGGTCGTCGAGCGCCTTGCCCATGATGACTCCGTCACGGATGCGCTCGAACGGGTACGCGATCACCGCCGGACTGCCGGCTCTCACGCCCATCTCCGCGACCTCGGCCGCGCTGGTCGCGCCGATGTCGACGAACAGGTCGTCCAGCTTGAACACCTTCTCCCGCTCCGCGGGCGGCGTGATGTGCGGCGGCGCCGTGCCGATCATGCCCTTTACCGTCCCGCCGTCGGTGGTCTGGATCGTGAGCGCGTTGGCCGGGACAATGCGCTGGTCCCAGCCGCTGGTCTGTGTGAAGCGCAGAAACCCGCCGTCCTCGACGTGCGAGATCATGAATCCGATCTCGTCCATATGCGCGTCGAGCATCAGCGTCCGCTCGCCTCTCCCGCGCTTCGTCGCGATCAGGTTGCCCAGCACGTCGGTCCGCACGTCGTCGACGAGCGGTTCGACCATCTCGCTCAAGATGTCCCGCACGTCGTCCTCGAACCCGGACGGCCCGAAGGCGTTCGACAATGTCCGCAACAGCTCAACCGAATCCATCGTGTATCCTCCCCGGCTTCGGACAGTTCTCGTTGCTCCAATCGTCGCACATACACGCGCGCCGATTGCGTTGCGCTCCGGACATCCCGGTGCATGCGCAATATGTTCATGGCCATCTAAAGGACGCCAAATCCATACACCGCCACTTGGCGTCCTTTACTTTGCTGGTTACATGGACAGTTTCGACCGACGGTCGACGGCGTGAATCGGCTACCATCCTCACGTACAGAAAGGAACCTGGCCATGCCTGCTCCCCGAGACCTTGCCGGCGTATTCGCGTACGTCGATTCCCAGCGCAGCGCCATGCTCGCGCAACTGATTGACTACGTCAGCCAGCCGAGCATCAGCGCCCACGGTGAAGGCATCGCTGAGACCGCCGAGCACATCGCGCGCATCCTGCGCGACATCGGGCTGGCAACCGAAGTCATCCCGACCGCTGGCTGGCCGATGGTCTTCGCCGAGCTGGCCGGTCCCGAAGGCTCGCCAACCGTGCTGCTCTACGGGCACTACGATGTCCAGCCCCCCGATCCGCTGGACGAGTGGCTTTCGCCTCCGTTTGAGCCAACGATCCGCAACGGCCGGCTGTACGCCCGTGGCGTCGGCGACAACAAGGGACAGCATCTGGCACAGATCCTCGGCGTAAAGTCGCTGCTTGAAGTCCATGGCTCGCTGCCCTGCACGGTTAAAGTGCTGCTGGAGGGCGAAGAAGAGATCGGCAGCCCGCAGATGCCCGCCTTCGTGCGCGCCCACCGCGACCGTCTGGCCACCGACCTCGTCATCACCAGCGACGGTCCAGTCGACGAGTCGGGCCGCTCGACCCTCGTCTTCGGTGTGCGGGGCGTGCTCAGCTTCTCCCTGTACGCCCGTGGCGCCAACCGCGACCTGCATTCCGGCAACTGGGGCGGCATCGCGCCCAACCCTATCTGGACGCTGATCCATCTACTCGCGACGATGAAGGACGACAAGGGCAGTATCCTGATCGATGGTTTCTACGACAACGTGCTGCCGCTCTCTGACCCCGAACGGAACGCGTTGAACGTCCTGCCCGTTGACATTGCCGCGGTGAAAGCGTCGCTCGACCTCGCCGAGCTGGACGAGCCCCGCGAGCGCGGCTACTTCGAGCGCTTGTCCGCATGGCCGACGTTCACGATCAACGGCTTCCACGGCGGCTACGGCGGGCCCGGCTCGAAGACCGTCCTGCCGCACGAGGCTACCGTCAAGTGCGACATCCGCCTCGTCGAGGCGCAGACCGCCGACGAGATTTTCGACAAGGTCGCCGGCCACGTCCGCCGTATCGCGCCCAACGTCGAGCTCGTCCGCCAAGGATCGATGGACCCGTCGAAGACGCCGCTCGACTCTCCCTTCGCCGAGCCGATCCGACGCGGCATCGTCGCGGCGCAGGGGGAGGAGCCGCTGCTGCTGCCCGCGCTGGGCGGCAGCCTGCCTGACTACGTCTTCACCAAGGTGCTGGGCGTGCCCGCCTTTGGCGTGCCGTACGCCAACGCGGACGAGTCCAACCACGCGCCGAACGAGAACCTCGAAATCGAGCGCTTCTTCATGGGAATAAAGACCGGCGCCGCTATGCTGGAGCACCTCGGGTCAACGGCGCGGGACCGACAGTAGCTCCAGGTCTGGAGGGATTCGGCTGCGTTGCAGGCGTCGACACACTATGATTGCGCGATGTGAGGGAGACATCACCCACGTCGGGAGGGCGCGACGGGATGCCGGATATTAAGACAGTTCGGGACATGCTGCCGGGCGTGAGCGATACGGTGTATCTCAACACCGGGACCTGCGGCCCGCTGCCCCAGCTGGCCTACGACGAAATGTCCGACGAGTTGCGGCTCGATCTGACCAAAGCGCGCATCAGCTCCGACCACTTCCCCCGCATCATGCAGTCGCGCAACGCCGTGCGCGCCGTTGTGGCTGCCGCCATCGGCGCCGACCCTGCCGAGATCGCCGTTACCAGCAGCACAACCGATGGCATGTACTCAGCCATCCTCGGCTACCGCTGGCAGGCCGGGGACGAGCTGCTCACGACCAACATCGAGCATCCCGGCGGTCTGATACCGTCGTTCCTTGCCAAGCGCCGCTTTGGCGTGCGGGTGCGCGTCGTCGACCTCGGGCTCGGTGGCGGCGAACCCACCGACGTTGTGAAAGCATTCGAGCGCGCTATCACGCCACGCACGAGGATGATCGTCCTTTCACACGTTTCCTACACGACCGGATCGAAGCTGCCACTCAAGCAGATCGTCGGGCTGGCGCACGCTCACGACGTGCTGGTCGTCGCTGACGCGGCACAGTCGTACGGCGCGCTGAACCTGGACGTGCACGACATCGGCGTCGACGCGTATGCCTGCTCCGGACAGAAGTGGATGTGCGGCCCGGACGGCACCGGCGCGCTCTACGTGCGCGCCGATCGCGCCGGCGAGTTCGAGCAAACCTTCGTTTCCGGCGGCACGATCCGTGAATCGCTCGATTATTACGGCGCGTCCTACGCTCCCGCGTTCGGTGCTGCTCGTTTCGACACCGCGGGACGTAACGTCGGCCTGATGCGCGGGCAGATCGCGGCGACTCGCTGGATCAATGAGGACCTAGGCGCCGACTGGGTCAGCAGCCGCATCACCGAAATCGCGGAGCATGCTTACCAGGAGCTGGCCCGACTGAAAAATGTGACGCTCGTGACGCCGCGTGAGGCTCTGGCCGGCCTGATCGCGTTCAATGTGAGTGGAATCAGTGGCAGCGACCTCGCCGCGCGGATGGCGAGCGAGCACAACGTCACGATCCGTTTCGTGACGAAGTACATCAACAACCCGGACGCCGCCCGCGTCTCGCTTGGCTTCTTCAACACGAAAGACGATGTCTCACGGCTCGTCGATGGCATCAAGACCGTCCAGAAGACGCCCGGCAATGGCTGAGCGGCTCGCCACGGCAGAAGAGCTCAACGCCTGGTCCACCGGCACGTTCGTCGAGCACATCGGCATCACGATCCTGGCCGTCGAGCACGGGCGCCTGACCAGCGAGATGTCCGTCCGCCCGGAGCTGCTGGCGCCGAACGGCTACCTGCATGCTGGATCGATTGTTGCGCTGGCTGACACGACCTGTGGCTTTGGCGCGCGCGCGCACTTGCCGGATGGCGCCCGCGGCTTCACCACGATCGAGCTCAAGACGAACTTCCTGCGCACCGCGCTCTCCGGAACTATCGACTGCGAGGCGACGTTGATCCACGGCGGTCGCACGACGCAGGTCTGGGACGCGACGATCACCGAGCGCGCAACCGGCAGGGCCATGGCCGCGTTCCGCTGCACGCAGTTGATCCTGTATCCGAGAGAATGAGGGCGGCCCATCGCTGGCAACCCCAACAGACACCCCAGCTCACCGCTCAGACACAACCATCATCGTTGACGGCAGCGTCGATTGGCCTTTGTTCGCGCTGTCCGTCCGCTCGCCGGAGATACATCAGGTGGACGTGATTGAGGCGACCGCATGCGATAGAAACACACCCAAAGCAGACCACCGACGGCCGTTGCTCCAGCTGCCACGGCAAGCGCCACGACCCAACGCTCACGTTCCCGGTCTTCGCTCGCGCGCAGTATCGTGAACCCATACGCGCCATTGTCCTCATGACCATCCTGAAAAGCCACGGACCAGGACACGGTGTATGTCCCGTCTGGGAGCTTGCCAGTTACTGGCGCCACGATCTCAATCATTGCTGGAGCAGTCCGCGTGGAGACGCTCGAGCCGGTCCGGACGATGTCGCCGCCCGGTCCCGTGACCACGATTGAACTCTCAACGGCTTCCAATTCAGTCAGGAATCCGACGCGGATCTCAGATGGCGTTACAGGAACGATGCTGGATGGAGCTGGATTGGAAGCTACCATCTCCCCATGTGCAAACCCATCGAGCGCGGCGCCAATTGACAACAGCAGAACGATTAGTGAGGAAACCAGGATGCAA
>DATKCN010000145.1:0-16449 GCA_035513175.1 Thermomicrobiales bacterium | reverse complement strand
CCGGGAATCGGGGTCGAAGCGCGCCCACTCCTCCCCCGCCGCCACGCCAAGCGCGTCGCGCACCGGCTCGAGCTGGTTCGGGTTCAGCAGCGCCGAGTGGTTCAGCGCGTCTCCGGCGAACGGCAGCCCCCAGCCCTTGATCGTGTAGGCGAACAGCACCGTCGGGCGGTCGCTGGGGGCCAGCGCCTCCTCGATGGCGGTAATCAGGTCGCCGAGGTCGTGGCCGCCGAGGTTGGCCAGCAGGCCCGGCAGCTCCTCGTCCGGCACGTCCCGCACGGCCTTCGCCAGGTTGCGCTTGCTGACGTTGTCGCGGTCCAGCAGCCGCGTGCGCAGCGTCTCGCCGTCCAGTCGGATGAGGGTCTGGTACTCCTCGTTGCTCATGTCGTCGATCGCCTGCCGCAGGGCGTCGCCGCCCGGGCGGGCGAAGACCTCGCGCAGCCGTGAGCCGTACTTCGTCTCCAGCACCTGCCAGCCGGCCTCGACGAAGAGCTGCTTGATCTGCGAGGCGCGGATGCCGGGGATGACGCGGTCCAGCGACTGGCGGTTGAGGTCGACGATCCACAGCACGTTGCCGACGTGCGCCAGCGCCTCCTCGAACAGCGCCTCCCAGACGTTGCCCTCGTCCATCTCGGCGTCGCCGATAACGGCGATGAAGCGGTTGCTGGTCACCTCGCCGAAGTGCTCGCGGGCGTAACGGTGTCCCAGCGCGGCGAACAGCGGCGCGACGGCGCCCAGCCCGACCGAGCCGGTGGAGAAGTCGACCGGGTCCGGGTCCTTCGTGCGGCTGGGGTAGGCCTGGATGCCCTTGTACTCGCGCAATGTCGTCAGATAGCGCTCGTCGAGCTGGCCCAGCAGGTACTGGATGGCGTGGAAGACAGGCGAAGCGTGCGGCTTGATCGAGACGCGATCGCCCCGCTTCAGCGAGTGGAAGTACAGCGCCGTCAGGATTGAGACCACCGAGGCGGACGACGCCTGATGCCCGCCGACCTTGATGCCGTCTACGCTGGGGCGGTTGTGGTTCGCGTGGTGGATGATGTGGGTTGCCAGCCACAGGACGCGTTTCTGGATTGCGTCGAGCAGGTCGAGCTGCTCCGGCGCAAGCCCATGCCCCCGCTCGATCAGCTCGACCCCGCGAATGCCATCCTCCGTGAGTGAGCGCGCCATGTGTCCTCCGTGGCGAGTGGGTAGCGGGTAGCGGGTAGGGCAGGTTCGGGCGCGCTTCCTAGCCGCTACCCGCCAACCGCTATCCGCTCGCCCGATTGTCCCCCATCGGCGTGGTCCGTTCAATCCCCGCCACATCGGATCTGAACGGGAAGCAGAGTCTGCCCGTTGATCCCGTACGGTGGATTCCTGTCCGATGCTTGGTTCACATCATAGGGGGACATCCATGCGCGCGATACTCGTTTCGATCATATTGTTGCTGCTGCTCGCCGCCTGCGAGACGGAGACCGATACCGATCCCACCGCGACCAACGACACATCGCCGTCGCCTGCGGCCACCCAACAGCAATCGCAAGCCGCGACGGCAGTGACGCCCGAGCCCGCAACGGCGACTGTTGCCGCTACCGCAACGTCCGAGCCAACCGCCACGGCCACCGCGACGCCGGAGCCGACGAACACGCCTGCTCCGACGTCAACGCCGGAACCAACGGCGACCCCTCAACCCACGGCCACGCCGACACCGGTCCCACCAACGCCGACAGCGACACCGGCTCCGCAGCCAATCGCCTACTCCGGCTCCGGTGATGACGTGATCTCCATCGAGAAGCCGGGCGGGCCTGACTCCGTCGCGATTGCGTACATTCGTGGCAACGCGGCAGGAAACCACTTTGCCGTTACGAGCTACGGCGACGGGGGAGAATATGTCGACCTGCTGGTAAACACGACCGATCCATATGAGGGAATCGTGCTGCTGGACATTCGACAGGGCGAGCGCACGACGCTGCTCGAGATCACGGCCACCGGTGAGTGGCACGTCGAAGTCCGCCCGCTCGCGGCCGCGCGACGCGTCTCCATTCCCGGGGCCGTGGAAGGCATGGGCGACGACGTGCTCATCGTTGATGGGACTCCGAGCACGGCGCACATTACGGGCAACGCGGGAGCGAGCCACTTCGCCGTCATCGCCTACGGGGACCGCTCGCACTTGCTCGTGAACACAACCGACCCATACGAGGGTCGTGTCATCATTGCCTCGGATGTCGTGCTGGTTCAGGTCGATGCCGAAGGCGGCTGGCAGGTCACGTTCGAATGAGCGTTCGAGCAGGAGAACGCGGGCCGCGAGAGGTGGGAAATGACAGACGCAATGCTCTCGCCCAGCGAGTGGCCCGCTGCCGTGCGGGACGCCGCGCGCACCGTGACCGGCCCGCCAGTTGAGGTTGCGCGGCTGGGCGGCATGGGGGGCGGCGCCGTCTGGCGCGTGCGAAGCGAGGGAGCGACGGTCGTCGTGAAGCGCGGCAGGCGATCGGTCGAGGCGCACGTGTACACGACGCTGGCTGAGACGTTCGAGGCGCACGGCATCGCCATCCCGCGTCTCCACTTGTCCGAAGGCAGCTGGCTCGTCATCGAGGACATCCCCCGCCCGCTCCCCCGCGAGCGCTGGGAGGCCGACGGGGAGCTGCTTGCGACGCTGCGCCGCCTGCACTCCCTGCCACTCGACCGCTCCGCGCTTCCACCGGACGCGTTCGTCCCCGCCTGGCCGGAGAGCATGTCGCTGGCCACGCTGTCTCTGTGCCCGGAGCCCGAGCGGATCGATCTGGCGCCGCTGCTGCAGCGGGCGCGCCAGGAGGCGCGGCCCCTCTTCGAGCCGGTCTGCCCGATATCCGGCGACCCGAACCCGCTCAACTGGGGACTACGCGACGACGGCCGGCTCGTGCTCTTCGACTGGGAACGATTCACGCTCGGCGCCCCGGCGATCGACCTCGCCATCACCGTTCCCGGTCTCGGCGCCGGCGCGGCGTACCGGCGGGTTGCAACCACCTATCTTGGCTCGGGCGCATCGCCGGAGGAGATCGACGGCCTGGCGCGCTCGATCCGGCTGGCAAAGGTCTGGAGCGTGGTCGAGTTCCTGCACGGTGTCGTGAGCGGTTCCGTCAAGCCGGGCTTTTCGGTCGACACGCTCGTCGAACAGGTGGCCGCCTGGCTGCGGAGCGAGCTGTTTCCGTAGCCTCGCCGCATGGCGCCGTCGACGAGATGCAGGTCCCAACGGCCACGACGCGGGACGAGCGCGGCTACGGCATCGGCTGGATGTGCCACGAGATGGACGGCGTCACCATCGTCGGGCACACCGGCAGCATGGGCGGCGTGCAGACGATCCTCCGGCTCGTGCCGGAGGAGAAGATCGCGATCGCCCTGCGCATCAACTCATCGCGCCCGATGACGCCCCCACAGAATAAGCTCGTCGAGGACATTCTGGCCGTCATGTTGCCGGATCACGCCCGCGCCCTCGCCCAGCGGCGCGCGAAGCCCGAGGACGAGCCGGAGACGCCCGTCTCCGAGCCGCCGGCAGACCTCATCGGTGAGTGGCGCGTCGCGCTGCACACCTGGCAACGTGAGGATCAGGTGACCCTGTGGTGCGACGCATCCGGTCAAGTGCGCATGCAGGTTGGCGATCAGCTTCAGACGCTGGTGAACGACCCGACGTTCGATGACGGCTGGCTCACCGGCCGCATGCTGGGCGACATCAATCTCCCTGACGTCTCCCGACGCCGCCACGACCTGTGCCTCGACCTGCGGCTGCGTGGTGACGTGCTCAGTGGCGCGATCATCGCTCAGGTGCCCCCGGTGGCGCTCGGCGCCCCGCGCGGCCGGGTCGGCAACGCTCTCAGCCAGTGGGCGGAGCTGCGAAAGGGCTCGTGACCGCCGTGTTAGCAGGCGCCTGCGCGCCGCTGCCACCGCGCGACCCACGCCTCGATGCGTCGTCGCTGGTCCGCAGTCGCGTCCGACCGGCGCCTGATGTCGTTCAGCATGAATGCGCCGGCCCAGGCCAGGTACGGCGCGAATTCCGACACCGGCCCGTACCCGCGCCGCAACCCACGCTCATACTGTCGCGCCAGCGACTGTTCGTGCGGCGAAAGTTCGCCGGTGTCCAGCCGCAGGATGCTGATGCTGCGGGCCAGGTCGGCGCGCGGGTCGCCCGCTCGCGCGTTCGTCCAGTCGAGCACGGCGGTGATGCGCTGCCCGTCAGTCAGCAGGTTCAGCGGGTGGAAGTCGAGATGCAGCAGCGCGTCTCCGCGTGCGAGCGTGTCCAGCCGCGTGCTGAGCGGCGGCTCGACAGCCCCTGGGCCCTCGCGCCACGAGCGCGCCTTTTCCGGAGCGGTCACGGCGTTGATGCGCGCCAGCAGCTCGCCGCTGAGCACGCCCAGCTCCCAGGCGCGCTCCGGGCGACTTGCCAGCTCCGCGACGACCGTTCGATCCTCGCGCCACGAGAGGAGCATCGCCGGATGACGTTGCGAAGCGTCGACGGCGTGGACCTCCGGAACTGGCACGCCACCAGCTGCCGCGGCCCGCATCGCGGCCACCTCGCGGGGGACCACCGGCGCTTGCTCCGGACGGAAGACTCGTAGCGCGTAAGCTGTCCCGCCGTGCTCGACCCGCCAGATGGTCGTGTCGCGTCCGCCGCCGACCGGCTCGACCGAGCGGGGGTTGTCATACCCGAGGCCGGTCAGTATCGCGACTGGATCGAGGTGATCGGCGCTCATGCGGTTACCGTGGCGCGTCCGGCGTGAAGACGTCGGCCAGCACCGGGCTGGTGAACTCGGTCGACAGGCACTCCATGTAGACCATGTCCCAGTAGCGACCGGAAGCAAACGCGCAGCGGGTGCGGCGGCCGATTTCGCGGAAGCCCGCCTGCTCATAGGCGCGGATGCCGGCCACGTTGAATTCGAGTACTTCAAGCTTCACGTTGTGCAGGCCCAGCGCGGTGAAGGCAAAGTCCAGCATCAACCGCGCCGCCTCGGTCCCGTATCCCTTGCCCCGCGCTGCCCGCTCGCCGATGAGGATGCCGAAGTCGGCCGAGCGGTGGTGGTGCTCGATGTGGTGCAGCCCGGTCGTGCCGATCGGACGTAGCGTTTCACGCTCGTAGATCGTGAAGATGACATCCGTGCTCGATGTCGTCGCGCGCTCGTGATACTGCGTCTGCTGCTCGATCGTGCGCGGGCGCGGGATGTGACCCAAATTGCGCTGCGTCTCAAGGTCGTTGATCCAGCGCAGGTCGATCTCCAGCAGGTCCCGCGTGAACGGCCCCAGCGCCACACGCTCGCCGATGATGTTGAGCGTCGGACTACTCCCGGATGTGTGCTCCACGCCACGCCCCTCCCATTGCAGTGCACGAGCATCGCACATCTGCCTGTCCCGCATCGCGCGAGCTCAATGCGCTGCTGAAGGATCGGAAGAGCGAAGTCTCAGGCCCGACACGCGGCGCGTGAAGCCCCGCCTCTCCCACCTGTTGTCCTTACCGTTCGCAGTACGAATGGGTCACGGTCCTGGCCTGCCGCGCGCGATAGGCTTGCCAACGCCATGTCTATGGCGAGCCGGCCAGCATGACTGATTATCAGGGAGCATGTGCGTTGACCCCGGTCCGATCCCGCGCGCTGTTTGCCGTCCTCGCGGCGGTGTTGCTTGCGTTCCAGTTCCTCTCGCTGTTGCCCGGCATGCCTCAATTCGGCGCGGGGGGCGACGCCCTGGCGGTGGCGCCCGGCAACGAGCATTTCGAGCGTGCCTGGGCACGCACTGACAAGCCCGTGCTGGACGGCGTCGCGTCGCGCACCTGGATGTGGGGCCTGGCAGCAAATACGGGGCTGGTCGCCGAGCCGTATGCCGGCTCTCCGGACGGCTTCCGGTGGGTGCAGTACTTCGATAAATCCCGCATGGAGATCACCCGCCCCTCTGGCGACCCGTCCTCCCCCTGGTACGTCACCAACGGCCTGCTCGTCGTGGAGCTGATGACCGGCCGGATGCAGCTGGGCGACGCCCTGTTCGCCAGCTTCGCTCCCGCTCAGGAGAACGTCGCCGGTGATCCCGATGACGGCGCCGGCCCCACCTACGCGACCTTCGGTCTGCTGCGCGACATTCCACCGCATGCCAATGGCGCGCCCGTCGTCCAGCGCGTCGACCGCGCCGGCAACGTCACGACCGATCCCTCGCTGACCGGCCATGGCGTCACCGCCGCCCTGCGCGTCACCGTGCCCGATCTCGATCACCAGGTCGCCTCGCCCTTCCTGGCCTTCATGCGCTCGCAGGGCGCCGTCTACGTCGACGGCGCGTTCGTGACCGACCGCCTCTTCCTCGACGACTTCTACGCCACCGGCCTGCCCGTCACCGAGGCCTATTGGGCCAGCGTCAGGATCGACGGCATCGCGCGCGACGTGCTGATCCAGTGCTTTGAGCGCCGCTGCCTCACCTACGCCCCTGGCAACGAGCCTGCCTGGCAGGTTGAGGCCGGCAATGTGGGCCAGCACTACCACGTCTGGCGCGCCGCCAACGAGCCGCATGGCGGCGCGTCCGCCACGCCGGGCTCGGTCGCCACCGCCACGCCGACCGCCACTAACACCCCCGCGCCAGGGTCGACGGCGACGTTCACGCCCGCCGCAACCAACACCGCGCTGCCCGGTTCCACCGCGACCTTCACGCCGGCGCCGACGAACACGCCCACGCCCACGAACACGCCTATCAACGGACCTACGAACACGCCAACGAACACGCCTACCAACACGGCGACGGCGACTGCCACCGCAACGGCGACACAGCCACTTGGAACCACGCCGGACGCGACGCAATCGGCCTGCCTGGGCCCGATCGAGGCTGAGTTTCTGGCCCTGATCAACGAATACCGCCAGCAGCACGGCATCAACACGCCGTTGACAGTCTCGGTCAAGTTGAACCGCGCCGCATACAACTTCGCCTTCGACCTCGGCGTGCGGAACTATTACCCGGGCCATCCGCTCGCGCATCAGACAATGTCGCCCTACCCGTCGTGGCTCGGCGGTCCCGGACTGAAGGATCGGCTTCAGACCCAGCAGTACACCGGCTGGACGGCTGCAGCTGAAAACATCGCTGCTGGACAGTCGACCGCGCAGCTCGTGTTCAACGCCTGGAAGGGCTCGGCCGGCCACAACACGAACATGCTGAATGCCAACTACACGCAGATCGGCATCGGCTACGCGAACGTGCCTGGCAGCAGCCACACCCACTACTGGGCAACCGTCTTCGGCAACGCCACCGACGGCGCCCCAACCGGCTGCCCATAGCCCATCCCCCGTCAATGAACCGGCGCGCGAACGGCACGACCCGCCGTTCACCTGCCGATTCCTCATCCCTGCCATCCTCAGCCCGCCGCCCCACTCCACTCCCCGTACAATCGTCGCAACGTGTGGACGATAGAAGGAGCGGGACATGGCAGTGGACAGGGTGTCGAACCCGGACGCGGTTGACTGGTCGTATTACCAGAGCTTCTGCCCGCCCGAGCCGCAGCCGCCGTTCACCGACCCGGCGGAGATGGTGCGTGTCTGGGGCCGCAACTGGGGCGCGAACAGCGAGGTCGGCGCGTTGCGCATGGTGCTCATGCGCCGCCCCGGCGACGAAATGCGGGTCGTCCGGCCCGGCACGTACGTCGAGGCGGCCGGCGGGCTGGTCGATCCGGACGGCCGCTGGTACTGGCTCGACCGCGAGCCGCCCGACATCCCCCTCATGCAGGCGCAGCACGACGCGCTGGCGGCGGCGCTGGCCGACGAGGGAGTCGATGTCGTGTACATCGAAGGGGTGAGCGGGCCGTTCGTCAAGTCGGTCTTCACCCGCGACCCGCTCATCACGGTGCCGGGCGGCGCGATCATCCTGCGGCTCGCGCCACGCATGCGGCGCGGCGAGGAAGCGTGGGCCACCAAGGCAGTGGCTGCGCTGGGCATGCCGATCCTCGGCACGATCACCGGCACAGGCATGCTGGAAGGTGGCAGCTTCGTCAAGCTCACGCCGACAGTGGCGGCAATCGGGACGTCGATCCGCTGCAACGACGAAGGCGCGGGACAACTGCGTGAGATGCTGGCGCGGATCGGCATCGAGCTGATCGTCGTGCCGATGACGGCCTGGTCGATCCACATCGACGGGCACCTGGCGATGGTCGACGTGGACAAGGCGCTCATTCAGCCCGGTGGCCTGCCCTACTGGTTCATCGAGCGGCTGCGCGCGCTGGGGCTGGAAACGATCGTGGCGCACCCCGAGGAGCGGTGGTCGATCAACTCCCTGTGCGTGCGGCCCGGCCACATCTTCATGAGTGAGGGCAGCCCGCGCACCGTCGAGCGCCTGCAACGGCGTGGCGTCGAGGTGACGGCAATGGCCTACGGCGAAGTGCAGAAAAACGGCGGCGGCATCCATTGCTCGACGATGGAGCTGATGCGAGACCGGGTGTGAGGCGGGGCGAGGGATGAGGGCCGTCGTCGCCCCACGTCCCGCCTCACGTTTTCGTCGTCACGGCGTTGGGGTTGTGCTTTGGACTTCGTAGCTCTGGTGCTCGAGGTAGACGACGTCGAGCGGGATGCCGGGCACGAGCGCCGCGACGGCGCTGCCGGCCAGCGGGCCAAGCTGTTCCTCGATGATGCGCTTCAGGGCGGTGTCAAGCTGGACCTTTGAATGGTAGATGCCGCGCACCCGCACCGTCCCGGTGGCGCTGGAGGGCGGCGCCCCTTTCTGCGTCAGCGTCATGATCGAGCCGGTGTCGTCGCGGAAGGTGTAGAGGGCGTACTGCGACAACACCGGCAGCTCGCGAATCCCTTCCACCTGTCCGGTGAGGTCTACAACGCGGCTGTCCCACCGGTCCGGGTCCGCCCGCAGCTCGGCGACGGTAACGCGGGCGATGGCGTCGCCGGAGCCGCGGTTCAGCATGACGCCAATAACGATCACACCAATGAACAATACGGCCAGCACCAGCACGACGACGCCCGGCGAGAGGGGAAAGTCGCGCTCGTCTTCGTCTGGAACGCTCTGATACGCCGTCGCTCGATTGCTCATGCCTGGCAAGGGTAGCACGGGAGAGGGCTGAGGGACGGGGGACGTGTGGGGCTGGGAGGCGGACCCGATCCTCGTAGAGGCCGCGGCTCGCCCGGCCCGCGGCCCGCTGGCCGCCCGCGTGGATGTCGGGACGATGCGGCAGTGTCGTGACGGCTTCGAATACCCCCCGATGGGTGCGCGCCGTGGTCAAGGACGACACGTGTCGTTGTTAAGGTTTGTCGTCCTTGACCGTCTCAGGAGAAACATGCACACACGCCAATTGTGCCGACAGCGTCCCGAGTCCGAGCGGCCCGCGGGTCCCGGACGCGGTCTCGCGGGCCGGGCGCGTTCGTTTACTGGCTCGTGCTCGTGGCCGTCAGCTCCGGCGTGCCGGCCTCGGATGGCGTGTTGGCGATCGAGATGCGGCGTGGCTTGGCCTCCGCGGCCTTCGGGAAGGTCATCCGCAGGATGCCGTCGGAGATGCTGGCGTTGCTGCCGTCCCAGTCGACCTTATAGGGCAGCGTGGTGCTGCGCTGGAAGCGGCCGGTCCGCAGCTCGCGGGTGTGCCACGTGTACGAGCGGGCATCGTCGGTGTCGTATAGCTGCGGGAAGTTGCCGCTGATGGTGACGACGCCGTCCTCGACCTGCACATCGAGATGCTCGGCGCGCACGCCGGGCAGGTATGCCTGGACGACGATCTGATCGCCGGTGTCGAACACGTCCACCGGCAGCGTCGCCACGCTCGCCTGCGCGCGCATGCCGAAAGCGTCCTGCGCCAGCTGGTCGAGCTGGTGCTGGAGATAGACGAAATCATTGAATGGGAACATACTGCGGCTGACCATTGGGGGTACCCCCTCCTTTCAAGAAACGTACAGAGCCGCGTTGCCGCTACACTTGACGCTCCCCGGGTCGTCCGGCGACCCTCGGGAAGGCTCACCAACATCATAATACATGACTCGCTGTGTGTCAAATACTCTGTTCACTGGAAGTGCGTGAACAGGAGTCGTCCGGAAATAGTATTGACGTGACGGCTGGACCTGCATGATGCGGGCGTATAATGCCTCAACCGGACCGCCGAGCGCCGGGCTTCCACACCGAGCGTCGCGCAGGCGGGGAGGAGGACCATCCGTGTTCACGCAACGCGTCTTTACCGATGGATTGGCGCAAGCCTCGTTCGTGGTCGCGTCCGGGCAGACCCTCCGCGCGGCAGTCATCGACCCCCGCCGCGACACGCGGGTCTACCTCGACATCGCCGCGTCGCGCGGGCTGACCATCACCGACATCTTCGAGACGCACATCCACGCCGATTACGCCTCCGGCGCCCGGGAGCTGGCCGCGTCGACCGGCGCAACGATCCACGCCAGCGCGCTCGGGGAGAGCGAGTTTCCCCATGCGCCAGCGCGTGACGGCGATGAGCTGGCGCTCGGCGAGCTGCGGCTGAAGGTCCTGCTGACGCCGGGGCATACCCCCGAGCACATCTGCCTGCTCGTCGCGGACACGAGCGACCCGCATGCCCCGCCGCTGCTGTTCACCGGCGACGCGCTGTTCGTCGGCGCCGTCGGCCGCCCGGACCTGCTCGGCGAGGAGCACACGCGGGCACTGGCAAGCTCGCTCTACCGCACGGTGCACGAGACGTTCATGCGGCTGGATGACGACATCATCGTCTATCCCGGCCACGGCGCCGGATCCGCGTGCGGCAAGGCGATCGGCGACGCGCCCAGCACGACCATGGGGCAGGAGAAGCGTTTCAACTACGCCTTTCAGCCGATGGCCGAAGAACAGTTCGTCGAGCTGATGCTGGACGGCCTGCCGGAGCCGCCCCCGTACTTCCCGGTCATGAAGCGCCTCAACAAGCAGGGTCCGCCGGTGCTCGGCGACATCCCAGCCGCGCCCCGCGTCGATACGGATCACCTGCGGGCGGCGCAGCGGGGCGCCCCGCACGGCGCGACGCTGCTCGACGTGCGGCAGGCGAGCGCGTTTGGCGCCGGATTCCTGCGCGGCGCGTTGAACATCGGCCTCGGGCCAGACCTGCCGAACTGGGCCGGTTGGGCCGTGCCGTACGGCACGCCGATCACGCTGATCGTGAGCGCCGAGGACGAGGTAGAGGAGGCCGTGACGCACCTCATCCGCATCGGGCTGGACAGCATCGCCGGCTATGCCGTGGCCGACGCCGCCGCCTGGCGCGCCGTCGGGCTCGCCGTGCAGCAGCTCGAGCAGATTGACGTAACGGAAGCGCACGAGCGGTCCTCCAGTGACAATCTGCAACTACTGGATGTTCGCAACCCGGACGAGTGGGAAACCTGCTGCGTTGCCGGGGCGCACACCATCCCGGTTGGGCGACTGGCGCTGGGTCAGGAGAATGGCCTCGATCCAACCCGTCCGGTCGGCGTCATGTGCGCCGTAGGCTATCGCAGCAGCCTGGGCGCGAGCGTGTTGAAGGCGCGCGGGTTCGAGAAGGTCTACAACGTCAGCGGCGGCATGGGCGCATGGCTGGACGCGGGCCTGCCAGTGGATCGGGCCAAGGGATGAGGGCCGCGACCTCGGGACTCGTAGGGGAGGCCCCGCGTGGCCTCCCGGTTGGACCCCGCGCGCGCCGACACCGGGAGCCCATTGGCGACACGGGCCGCGAGCGACATTGCGGCCAGCGACGGGACCCAACGTGGCCTCCCCTACGCGGTCCTCATCCTCGGCCCCCGGCCCTCATCCCTCGGCCCTGCACATAAGGAAAGCGAGCGCAGCATGAGCCAGTTCCCCAGCTACCGGCCCGCCGTCATGGGACGGCACGGCATGGTGTCGTCCGCGCACTACCTCGCCTCGATGGCGGGCCAGCGGGTGATGATGGACGGCGGCAACGCGGTCGACGCCGTCGTCGCGACGGCGGCGACGCTCAACGTTGTAGAGCCGTACATGTCCGGTCTCGGCGGCGACGGCCTGATGTCGATCACCCTGCTGGGCGCCCGTGAGCCGGTCATTCTCGACTACACCGGCAGCGCGCCGCTGGAAGCGTCGATGGAGACGATGCAGCTGGCCGACATGCAGTCCGGCCCGCGTGCCATGCTGGTGCCGGGGGCAGCTGGCGGCTGGCTGACCGCCTTGGCGCGCTACGGCACGATGCCGGCCAGCCGCGTGTTCGCCGACGCCATTGACCTGGCCGAGCACGGCGCGCCGGTCAGTCATCGCAACGTCGAGTTCATCAGCGGCGCCGCCAGGTCGATCAGCGGCAGCGAGCACGCAACGCACACCTTCCTGCCCGGTGGCGAGCCGCCTCGCGCGGGCGGCCTGCTGCGGCAGCCGAACCTGGCCCGCACGTTGCGCAGGCTCGCCGAGGGCGGCTCGGCCGAGTTCTACGGCGGATCGCTGGGGCGCGAGGTCGTCGCGGCGGTGCGCGCGGCGGGCGGCGTGCTCAGCGACGCGGACCTGATCGACTTCACGGTGCGCTGGCAGCATCCGCTCTCGATCGAGTTCCGTGGCTACCAGGTGTTCGCGCCGCCGCCTCCCTGCGCCGGATTCCAGTTCCTGCAGACGATCAGGATGCTGGAGGACGACGACCTGACCGCGCTGGGGCACAACTCGGTGGACTACCTGCACCTGCTGCTGGAGGCGATCAAGCTGGCGGCCTCCGACCGCATCGAATACACCTGCCGCACCGACATCGATCACACGGAACTGCTGGCGGCGGACTACCTGCAGGCGCGGCGGCGGCTGATCGACCCGGAGCGCGCGGCGCTGGGGCCGGGCGAGCGCTTCGATTCGCCGGAGACGAAGAATCCGGCCGTCGTCAACGCCGGACCCGCGCGCCGCAACGGCGAGCACACGACCCACTTCGCGGCTGCCGACGCCAGCGGCATGGCGGTGGCAGTGACGCAATCGCTGGGCAACCCGTTCGGTTGTGGGTTCATGGCCGGCGAGACCGGCGTGATGATGAACAACTTTCTGAACTGGATCGACCTCGATCCGGAGAGCCCCAACGCCCTGGCGCCGGGCAAGCCCATGGAGAACTGCATGGCGCCGCCGCAGGTCTACCGGGACGGCCACTTCCTGTTCTCGATCGGCACGCCGGGGTCATGGGGCATCCCGCAGTCTCAGTCGCAGGCATTGCTGAATGTGATGGCGTTTGGCATGACCGTCCAGCAGGCGATCGAGGCGCCGCGCGTCAAGCTGCAGGCCGGGTATCACGCGCTCGCCGAAGGACGCATTCCGGTTGACGTTACCGACGCGCTGAACGCCCGCGGGCATGCCATCGAGCGGGTGGCCGACCTTACCTGGCTGGTCGGCGGCATGCACGGCGTCTACCGTGATCCAGAGACCGGCGTGCTGATGGGCGGCGCCGACCCGCGACGCGACGGGTACGCCGTCGGCTGGTAGAGTCCCGCGCGCCCCCCGCGCGAATAGTGGCACGCCCGATGCGTTATGTGTCGCGGGTGACCGGTGGACAACGCATCTGGGCATGACGTGTCACCCGGCTCATAACCCTCTTTGCTCGGGACGGTATTCGGCCGTCCCACTTGCGTGTCCGGCGCATGCCCGGGCGTGAGAAGAATCGGGAGCGTGTCGAATGGGTCGTGGCCTTGGGGCGCTGCTCGCCGGGTTGGCGGCGAACAGGTTGATGGGGACGGGGTGTCTGGGCACCATCCTCGTGATTATCCTGGTGTACTGGCTACTGGGGCAGATTTAGCGCTGGACCCTGACGGGCGCCATGTAACGCGGTGGGTCGGGGCGCGATAGGCGGGACGCGGACGAGTGGGGATCCAAAGGCGCTCATCCTCTGACACGACTGCATGATTGCCTTTGACGACGGCGTCATAACCATTGACCGGCAAAACGCGAGGGCGGCGCATATCCGGCCGGACGCATTGCCATGCGTTCCTGCTCCGAGAACATGCCGTCAGGCCTGGCGCATTGCCGTGCGCCCATGCTCCAACACTCTGCCACCAGCCGGGTAAATCCGCGTCACACGTTACGCGTTACGACCTGCCCCGCATGATCTCCACCAGTTGATCGTGTGGCAGCGCCTGGACGGTGTGGCCGTCGCGGCCGGTCATGCTGTCGGCGGCGACCATGGCGTTCAGCACGGCTTCCTCGGTGGCCTCGACGGTGGCCTGAAAGAGGTCGTTGATGGCCGTGTCGCGCAGTTGGGTGTGACGCTGCAGCAGGTCGTCTGACTCCAGCGCGACGCGGTTCTCTGGCGCGTTGGAGAAGGCCAGCAGCAGGTCCCCGGAGCCGTGGTGGGCGGTCGATCCGACCCGGCCGAGACCGAGCATGCCACGCCGGCAGAGGCGCCCGAGCTGCCGGTCGGAGAGCGGCGCGTCCGTCGCGATGACGACGATGATCGAGCCGTCGCGTTCGCCGTCTGATTGCTCGCGGCGCTCGCGTGCGGAGCACACGCCGGTCAACATGCGGCCGACCGGGACGCCGTCGACGCGCAGGTCGGCCAGCGCGCCGCAGTTGCCCTGCACCAGCACGCCCAGCCCGTGGGCGCTCCCGCCCACACTCACCATGCGGGACGATGTGCCGATGCCCCCTTTCAGCCCGAACAGGATCATCCCCGTGCCGCCGCCAACGCAACCTTCAGCGACCGGGCCGTCCGTCGCGCCGTCCAGTGCGGCGTGAACGTGCTGGCGGGTGACGTGCTGCCCGGCGCAGTCGTTCAGGTAGCCGTCGTACGTTTCGGCGACGACTGGCGCGACCCAGTGGCGTGGGCCGATGGACGGATCCTGCCGCACGAGCCAGTCGACGCAGCCGCGATGAACCTCGCCGACCGAGAGGGTGTTGGTGATCAGGATCGGCGAGCCGAGCACGCCGTATTCGTCCACCAACGCGCGTCCAGTAATTTCGCCCGCGCCGTTCAGCACGTCGATCGCGGCCGGGACGTGATGATGGAACGCGGAGCCTTCGTGCGGGTGGATGGCGGTCACGCCGGTGCGGACGCTGTCTCCCTCGATAACCGTCGTGTGGCCGACGCGCACGCCCGGCACATCGGTGATGGCATTGAGCGGTCCCGGCGCCATCGTGCCGATGGCAATGCCAAGATCCCGCAGGCGGGGGCGTCGTCGCTGAGTGGTGTTCACGCGCTGGCTCCTGAACGTTACTGGGCGAAGCGAGTCGTCAGCGCTCAGTATCGCCGAAACGGAAGAGGCCCGCCGCCCCGGATGGGACGGCGGGCCTCGACTCAAGGCGCGCGCTCCGTGTTAGGGAAGCGGTGACTCGAAGACGATCAGCTGCGCGTTGGGCATGACCGCGAAGTTGGTCATATAGATCGTGTTGCCCGCGCCGACCGCGACTCCGGCTGGGAAGACAAGGCCATCATGCAGCAGCACGGTGTGCTCCATTGTGTCCTTGTCGACGTGAATCAGCCGGCCACGCGGATCCTGCTCTGCGCCGAGCAGACTGGCGGCGACGATCTCCAGCACCAGCAGATCACCATCGTCATCGAATGCGACGTCGATGATGTTGGTGAAGCCCTCGGCGTAGACGGTTGCCGTGCCATCGGCCTCCACACGCCAGACACGGGCAGCGCCCTGCTGGAACGGGAAACCGGTCAACTCACCGACGTAGTACGCGCCATCCGATCCCTCGACAACACCAGTCGGCACCGCCTCCATCGGGATCATTGTGCCGTCGGGAAGTCCGAGGAACGGCGGGGCAGGCGCCATGCGTGTTTCAAAGACGGCGAGCGTCTCGATCATCATGCCGTCGGCGCTGACCCACAGGAGTGCGTTGCCGCCCGCGTCGGAAACCACGAAGCCATCCTCAACGACGACCAGTGAGTAGGGGTTGGAGTCGATTGGACCCCCATCCGGGTTCTCAGTGCCTTCGTAGGCTGAGACATCGGCAATTGGCGTCCAACTGCCGTCGTCGTGGACCTGCACGATCCAACCGAGATGCAGGCCTTCGTCATCGGGGAACAGCGCGCGCATTTCAGGCGGGCCGCCGAGACCGATGATGGCAAAGATGTCGCCCTCAGCTGTCGCGAAGACGTCCTGAGGACCGGAGATATCGCCAATCGGGGTAAGAATCGATGGCAGGTCGTCAGCGATGACGGTGTGTACACCGTCCATCCAGAGCGATATGCGCCCAGTGAAGCCGACGCAGGCTTCGCTCGGGTCTTCGCCTTCTCCGACCTCGATGCAGTTGTCACCGCCTGTGCCGGCCTCAGCGATATAGACAACTCCATTGGCGGACCTGGCGAGACCACGTGCCTGGAGCAGGTCGTCGGCCAGCTCGTCGAACGGCGGCGTATCGTCATGCTCCTGCAGCCAACGGTAGTAGTGCTGGCCGACGTTGCCGGCCTCGACCTGCCAGCCAGCCGAGTTGTCCGGAGTGTAGGTCAGACAGCGGCGCTCGAAGCACTGGATCAGGACCCACTTCGTCGTCCCGCCAACCCGGACCTCGGCCCAGTAGGCCTCGGTGATCGGGTAGCCGACCGCGTAGAACGGCTGAGCCATGCCGGTGTCTTCGCCGAACAGGTAGCCG
>DATKCN010000144.1:0-12464 GCA_035513175.1 Thermomicrobiales bacterium | reverse complement strand
GACAGAAAGAAGGAATTCCTTCACCGTCACACATGAAATTGGCGTCCTTTACCGTTCAGTCCGGCAACACGCCGATCGCGATGCCTTCAACGAACGGGTAGTCGCCGCCGTGCCGCGTACCCTGCTCGTCGATGTGGATCGCGGCCGGGCGCGCGAAGTTGCCCCGGTGGCCGGTCGCCGGCCCGCCCTCGTTGATGAACTCGCGAACCGGCTCGACGCGGTGACCCAGCGCCCGGAGTGTGTCGAGCGTCTCCGGGGAGATGCGGTCGTCGGCCAGGATGTAGTCCATCGAGCAGTCGATGCGGGGCGCGGAGATGGCTTCCTGAACCGGCATGCCGAACTCCAGCACGTTGAGCGTCGTCGGGCTGACTGCGTTGGTAATCCTGCGCGAGCCGGGCGCGCCGGCGGCGAGCACGGGACGCCCGTCGCGCTCGACGATCAACGGACACATATTCGTCAGCGGTCGCTTGCCGGGCGCCACGCTGTTCGGAGCGTTGGGCCGGGGATCGAACCACTGCAGCGCGCCGCTGACGATGACACCGGTTCCGCCAGCCACGCCGATGCTGCTGAAACCGCCGATCAATGTCTGGGTGCTGGAAACGAGGTTGCCGGCGGCGTCCATGACACAGAAGTGTGTCGTGCCACCACCGCCAGCCACGGCTCCGGCGGGCACGCGTCCGATGTCGCCGGGCAGGACGGCGCCCATCGCCGTCGAAGGATCGATCGACGCGCGTCTGCGGTCGGTGAACTCCGGCGTCAACAGCAGGATGTCGGCAGGCTCGACGAAGTCCGGGTCGCCAAGATATGCGTCACGGTCGGCGAAGGCGAGGCGGAAAGCCTCGGCCATCACGTGCAGCGCCTCGGGACTGTTGTGTCCCATGCCCGCGATGTCGAAGCCATCGAGCAATTGCAGGCTCTCCAGCGTGGCGACGCCCGACGCCGGGACCGGGACGGTCAGTAGATCGTGCTCGCGGAAGCGTCCCCGCAACGGCGACACGATCGTCGGACCGTACGTGGCGAAGTCTCGCTCGTCGAGGATGCCTCCGCGTCCATTGACGTAAACGATAAACTCCCGCGCGATTGAGCCCCGATAAAACGCGTCCGGGCCATGCTCAGCGATCGAGCGGAGGGTGCGCGCCAGATCCGTCTGGCGGATGACCGGCTCGTCGTACGCCATGCCGGGGTCGCCGTCCGTGAGGAAGATCGCGGCTGTGTATGGATTGGCCCGAATGCCTGGCAGTTCCTGCACGATGCGGAGGGTGAGCAACCAGTTGAGCGGCATGCCTTCGTCGGCGATCTGGATGGCCGGCTCAAGGGAGCGGGCCAGTGAGATCGTGCCGAAGCGCTCAAGCGCGAAGCAGAGACCGGCGACCGTGCCGGGCGTGGCGGCTGACAGCGGACCGCCGAACGAGACCGACGTGCGCGAGCTGAGCGAATCCTGGGTGGCGCGGGACGGGGCGCGGTTGCTGTAGTCGATGGCCCAGGACGTTCCGTCCGCCTGACGGTAGAGCATGTAGCCGGCGCCGGCAATCGAGGTGTTGTACGGCTCCATGACCGCCATGACCCAGCCGACGGTGACCGCGGCGTCGATAGCGTTGCCGCCCTCGGCAAGCACCCGCGCGCCGGCCCAGGCCGCGAGGTCCTGCTTTGCCACGACCATGCCTCCGGCGCAACTGACGCCGGACTTGTCCATCACCCAGTCTGACGCCACGAACCTGCTCATGAAACCCTCCTTGTCATCGATCTGATATGTGCGTGTCAAACGATAGCGGCGAACGGCGGGCGCTGGCGATGAAGTTATCAGTCACGACGATTTCGCCCGCCGTGACTCGTGCGCCGTGCGGCATGCGGCCGGGAATGACCGCAATCTGCCCGGCCCGGAGCGTCAGCGGCGCGCCGTCGACCTCGAACTCGATCTCCCCGCTATGCACGAGCGTGACCTGCTCCTCTGGATGCTGGTGGACCGGGAATACACAGCCGGGGTGGTAGGTGTAACGCACGATCGTGCTCTCCTCCGTCACGAGCGCCTGGCGAAAGATGCCCGGGAACACCTCCACTGGTTCGACATCGTTCCAGAGATGCACGGCGAACATTTGGGCTCCCTCACGGCGCGACTCTCATCGCGGCAACGGCTGAAAGACGTGATTCGTCAATGTGCCAAGCCCCTGAATGTCGATGCTGACGACGTCACCGGGTAGCAGCGTAACCTCCGATGGCGGGACGATGGGTGTCCCGGTCGTCAGCACCGCTCAGAAGCGGGCTATGGGACCGAGGCAGCCCCCATCGAATCGTGGACGACGCGGCCGCCGGCTATCGTCAGAACGGGCTGGATGTCCTTGATTTCCTCCTCTGGGATCGACAGCACGTCGCGATCCAGCGCGACGATGTCGGCAAGCATGCCCGGCGCGATCGAGCCCTTGACGTCGTCCTCGAAAGTGATCCAGGCGGCGGCTGACGTATAGAGACGCAGCGCCTCCTCGCGGGAAATGCGCTCGTCCGCGCCGAGCACGCGGCCATACACCGTCTTGCGGGTAACAGCGCTGTAAATTCCGACCCATGGGTTGAAGGTGGTGACCGGAGCATCTGAGCCAAGCGCGACGGGCACGCCCGCTTCTAGGTAGGACTTCAGCGGCATGACGCGCTCGGCGCGCTGCTGGCCGAGGCTGGCAACGAAGCTCTCACCGAGGCTCGTCAGGAACGGAATCGTCGCCAGCGCCGGGATGCGATGCTCGCGCATCAGGTCGAGCGCCGTTGGCGTCGGCAGGTAGGCGTGGTGGATTCGATGGCGGATCGAGGCGTCTGGACGGCCGTCATATGCGGCAGCATACGCGCGCGCAACCATCTCGATCATGCGGTCTCCACAGGCGTGGCAGTCAACCGACCAGCCGCGGGCGTGGCACCAGGCGACGTTGCGGATCAGGTCGCGCTCGGAGACGACGAACTGCCCCCGGTTGTCCGGTTCTCCCTCGTAGGGATCGAACATCAGCGCGGTCCGGTCGCCGACGCCGCCGTCGGGCATGAACTTCACCGCGTCGACGCGCAGCCACGAATCGCCGAATCCGGTATAGACGCCGAGATGCTCGACGCGCTCTTCGACGGTTAGCTCGTCGTCAGGCGCGCCGAAGCCCCAACCGCCGAGGCACATCGACACGCGCACGGTGAGATCGCCAGCTTGGCGGACGTTCTGATAGGCGCGGAGTTGTTCCGGGAAGAGACCGGGGTCAGCGACCGAGGTGACGCCGAGCCGGCTGTACGTCTCGCAGGCGTTCCGGACGTGCTGCTCTCGATCAACGACGCTCGGGGGCGGGACGGCGTCGAGGATACGTCGCTTGGCCCGGTCGCGGAAGATTCCGGTCGGGTCGCCTGAGGCGTCCCGCTCGATGCGTCCGGCGTACAGCATGTCCGCGGGTGGGTCCGGCGTGTGACGGCCCACATCCGCGGCATGCAGAGCGGCGGTGTTCGCGAGCAGCATGTTCCAGACACGTTCGAGCATGACCGGATTGTTGGGAGCAACGTCGTCGAGATCGTGCCGATCTGGGAACCGCTTGTCCTCCAACAGGCTCTCGTCCCAGCCGCGTCCGAGGATCCATGCGCCCGGCGGTGAGTCGCGCACGCGCTCGCCAACGAGGTCCTGGATGTCCGCGATCGAGCGCGCGCCGTAGAGCTGGACCTCGGATAGGACCTTGCCCATCGACTGCAGGTGATTGTGGGTGTCGTTGATGCCGGGAATCACGCGGCGATCGCCCCCTTGGACGACGCGGGTGGCCGGCCCGGCCAACGCTTCGACATCCGCGCCGCGACCGACGGCGATGATCACGCCGTCCTTGATCGCCACGGCCTCGGCGTCAGGGATGGACGGGTCCATCGTCGTGATCCGCGCGCCGGTCACGATTAGATCGGGCGCCAGATCTCGCATGATCATCGTCATGAGGTCGAACGTGCCTTTCGCGTCGTGCGCGTCAGTTGCCGGTCGGGATAACAGGCAGGACGATACGCGACGGATACTCGGTCGAGTGGTGAATCGTCTGCAACGCGCTCGTCACTTCCGACGACCGGCCGGGAAGCTCGCCCGTGTTCGGGTTGCGGTCGAATCGCGGGAAGTTGCTGCTCGAAATCTCTACCCGGAGGCGATGCCCCTCGCCGAACAGGTTGCTCGTCGACCACAGGTCAATCTCGTATGCCACGACCTCGCCCGGAGTCAGCAGCTCACCGCGCTCCATCGAATTGCGGTAGCGGGCGCGAATGATGCCGTCCGTGAGATTGCGGGCGTAGCCACACGGATGCACGTCGACGAGCTTGGCCGTAAAGTCGGTATCAGGCGCGGACGAGCTGGCGTAGAGAATGACTTTCACCGGCCCGGTAACCTCGCACGGCTGGGTGAGCGGCTGGCTCGTATAGACCAGCACGTCCTCGCGCGCCTCGACCGAACGCTGATCGCGCGCGCCGCCGAGGCTGAAGACAGCGTTGCAGCAGAGGCCGCCTCCCTGGGTTGGCGTCGGGTTGCGCGGGTTGTAAACGTAGGAGTCGGGCGGCTCAGACGGCGGGGAGTCGCGGGTGAGCGCGCCGTCGCCGTTGAGCGTGTTGGCCCTGCCATCGCTGTGCAGGAACCAGTCCTGCCAGTCGGTGTTGGGGAGGGGCCATGTTTCGTCAGTGCGCCAGCGGTTGGCGCCCATGACGAAGACGCGGACGGGCGGCTCACCGTCGACGCCATTGTCGACTCCGCGCAACCAACGGTCGTACCAGCGCAGGTGGATGCCGTCGGCGTCGATTACTGCGCCGGTTGAGCGCATGCCGAAGTCGATGTCGCCGATCGGGTTGCCGGTGCGCATGCCCCCGTGATTCCAGGGTCCAACGAGCAGGTGGTGTGTGCCGTTGCCGGCCGCACTAGATTGCATGCCGGTGAAGTTGTCGATGGAGCCCTTCAGGAAGATGTCGTGCCAGCCGGCAATGTTCAGCGAGGCGACAGTGATCCCGTCATGGCCCTTCGACACATCCAGGCTGGCCCAGAAGTCGTCATAGGCCGCATGGCTCAGCCAGTCGTCGTAGTACGGAGCGAACTTGGAGAAGATCGGATGATCGTTGAGCGGCAGCCGCTCGAACTCGGCAGTCATGCCGTCGCTGCCGTCGAAGATCGCCTGAGCGGCCGGGGAGCGAAGATCGCCGTTGTTGGCCCGTAGCGCGGTGTTGAGAGACAGCACTGACAGCGTCCACGACAGATTGAACGACAGCTCGAAGGCCCCGCCCTGATAGACCCAGCCGTCATGGTAGTTGGACGCCGTCACGACCGGAACAATAGCCTTGAGTGCCGGATGTCCGCTCAGCGCCGCCTGCCACTGTGTCAGGCCAACGTACGAGCCTCCGTACATGCCCACATTGCCGTCGCACCACGACTGGCTGACAAGCCATTCCAGCGTGTCGTAACCATCCTGACGTTCATTGACGAAGGTGTAGAACGAACCTTCGGACTCGAACCGGCCGCGCACGTCCTGAACGACGACCGCGTATCCGGCCGTAGCGGCACGAATGACGAACGGCGTCACGCCGGTGTTCGCCTTGTCGTACGGTGTGCGGGTCAGCAGCGTCGGGAAGGGTCCGGGGCTCGCCGGACGGAACACGTCCGCGTACAGCAGCGTGTTGTCACGCATGGGGACGGCGACGTTCCGGTCTACGATCAGGCTTGCGCTGGTCGGCATTGCGAGACACCTCCGCTAATGGCTGTCACCCGTTGCGGCGCATCGTAGCATTGACCAGGGAGTGGTGGAACGGAGACATCGCGCGTCGATCTCAGCCGTTTAGTCAGGCGCGCCTCAGTGAGCCTGCGAACGACTCGCGTACTCGTCCCGGAGCTCGTGCAGGCGCTCGCCAGCCCGGCGGACAATGTCGTACTGCTGAGGGCCCGGCATGCGCATGGCGATCTCGCTCGCCCCGGCGTCGATGTAAGCGCGCACGAGCGACAGGAACGTGTCGACGCTTTCCAGCGGGTCGTGATCGAGGACGCCAGGGAAGCTGAAGGCCGACCAGCGGACCGACCGCGGGTCGCGTCCTATGGCTTCACACTCTTGATTGAGGAGCGCGCCCAGCTCGCGCATCCTGACAGGCGAATGATTGAGATTCCAGGTGTCGGCACATGCGGCGACCAGCCGCAACATGCGCGGTCCCTGAGCGCCGACCATGATCGGCAGCCCGCCCTCCTGCACCGGCAGTGGAGCGAACGGCGCGTCCTGAATTGTGTAGTAGGCGCCGTCGTACGTCGTGCGGCCACCCCGCATAAGCGAGCGGATAATGGCTATGGATTCGCGCAGCATTTCGACCCGCTGTCCGGCGGAGGGAAACGCGTAGCCGAACGCCGTGTGCTCCGCTTCGAACCAACCCGCGCCAAGACCGAGGTCGACCCGCCCGCCGGTCACGTGATCGAGGGTGGTGGCCATCTTGGCAAGCAGTGCGGGATTACGGTATGTATTGCCCGTGACCAGCACTGCCACGCGCAGTCGCGGAGTCAGTGTCGCGAGCGCGGTCAGCAGGGTCCAGCCCTCCATGTACGGCGCGTCGATTGATCCCGCCGTTGGCATGAGGTGGTCGGGAAAGCCAGTGCAGTCGTATCCGGACTCTTCGATGATGCGCCACTGCTCGATCAGATCGTCCCACGGCGTTCCGTTGGTCGTCCAGAACCCGATCCGCAGGTCATGTGTCATGCGCGCTCCCTGCGTTCGATCTCATTCAGGCGGATGATGCCATCGATGAGCCGCTGACGCGCCTCGGAGTCAAGCTCGGCTGCCAGTGTCCAGGCCGCCTGTGCCAAGTCCCCGCGGGCAATTGAACCGAGGAAGCGGTCGCCGAGGGCTCGCAACTCGATGAAGCGCTCGTAATTCACGGAAACCGACTCCTCGATCCAGGCGAGCAGACGGCCTGGCGGGAGGTCGCGGAATCCGGCGCGATACAGCCTGTCGGCGATCACGCGGTACTCTTCGGCGGCAGGCAGCCCCCGCAGGCGGCACTCTGCCAGCGCCTGGCGCGCGAGATCGGTCGCGTCCGGATGCAGCGTCGTCTGTGCGTGCGGGTTGCGGCGTACACTCATGCGTTGCAGTATAGCCGACGGCATGCAGCCAGGTGTCGTGAGCCACACGCGGAAGGGATGGTCGCGATGAAGATTGGTGTCGTGTTTCCCCAGACGGAGATCGGGCCGGACGCCAGCACGGTGCGCGCCTACGCGGAGGCGGCGGAAGGGGCTGGCTTCAGCCACCTGATGGTCTACGACCACGTACTGGGCGCGAGCGTGGCCAACCGTCCTGACTTTCGGGGGCCATATACGAGCAAGAGTCAGTTCCACGAGCCGTTCGTGCTGTTCGGCTTTCTGGCTGCGATAACCCGCAACCTCGAAATGGTGACTGGCGTCATCATCCTGCCCCAACGCCAGACGGCTCTCGTTGCCAAGCAGGCAGCGGCGGTCGACCGGCTGAGCAACGGACGGCTGCGCTTCGGCATAGGCACCGGGTGGAACGACGTCGAATACATCGCGCTGAACGAGAACTTCCACAACCGTGGCCGCAGGATGGACGAGCAGATCGAGGTGATGCGCGCGCTGTGGACGAACGAGGTCGTGAACTTCCAGGGCCGGTATCACACGATCCCGGACGCGGGGATCAATCCGCTGCCGGTCCAGCAGCCGATTCCGATCTGGATTGGTGGTTACGCCGACATCGTGATGGAGCGCATCGGGCGCGTCGGCGATGGCTGGTTTCCGGGGTCGCAGCCGGGAGACGCGCTCGAACGGCTGAAGGAGCAGGTGAACGAGGCAGCGGCAGCGGCGGGGCGCGATCCGGGTGCGATCGGCATGGAGGGACGGATCAGTCTGAAGCCTGACGCGGAGGTGGAGTGGATGGCGCAGACGGAGGGCTGGCGAAACGCCGGCGCGACCCACATGTCGATCAACACGATGGGCAGCGGACGCGCACCGGGCGAACACATCGACACTATCGTACGCTACGGAGAGCTTATGCGACGCGGCTAGGTGGTGAGCCGACTGAACAACCGCTCGGACTGTTCCTGCGCGTCGCGGATGCAATCGGGTATTCCGATGCCGCGATAGGCGGCCCCTGTCAGCGCGACGCCGGGAAGGCGCTCGATTCGCTCGTCGATGCGCGCGAGACGCTCCTGATGCCCGAGGTTGTACTGCGGCAACGCGTTCGGCCAGCGGTAGACACGGCTCACGATCGGCTCTGCCGTGATGTCGAGAATCACGGCGAGCTCCGAGCACGCGCGCGCGATCAGCTCGTCGTCCGGAAGAAACGCTGGAGACTCGTTTCCGGCGCGCCCAACGAAGGCCCGAAGTAGCGCGATCCCCGGCGGAGCACGACCTCCAAACTTATTGGATGTCCAGGTGACGGCCGTCAATGTCCGGCCTTCAGCGCGAGGGATAACGAATCCACGTCCGACCTGCTTGCCAGCGACATCGCGCGCGTCGAACGCCAACGACACGGTGGCGGAGGAAACGTATGCGATCCCGGCAAGCGCGTACGCCACCTCTCCGTCGAGTTGCTCCAGCGCAATGGACGCGGACGGCGCAGGCACGGCGAGCAGGATCGCGTCCACAGCCGCGGTTGTGCCATTCGCTTCAATCTCGAACCCGCTGCTCGATCGCGAGATGCGGGTTACAGGCGCGTTCAGGAACACGCTCGCTGGGTCCAGCCGCGCGGCGAGGGCGTCGATCAACTCTCCCAGGCCGCCGCGCAGGCTGACGAACGGGGTGCGCTTCGGACCGTTTCCGGTTGGACGCGAGCGTGCTTGCCGCTTCTGAGAGATCGCTCCGCGGATGACGCCGCGGTGCTCCCGCTCGATGTCCCGCAGGCGCGGGAAGGTGGAAAGCAGGCTGAGCGCGTCGGCGTCGCCAGCGTAGATGCCTGACAAGAGCGGCTCCGCCATGCGCTCAAACGCCTGGTTGCCGACGCGACGGCGGACGAAGCTGCTGATCGACTCATCGGCATCGTCATATCGAGGCGGGATGAGCAGGTCGAGCGCCATTCGCGCCTTGCCGATGGGTGAAAGAAGCGGCGAGCGCGCGATCTGCGTGAAGTCGGCCGGGACGAGGAGCGTGAGCCCTTCCGGCAGCGGTAGCAGGCGTCCGTCGCGCAGGATGAACGTTCCCCCGCCATCGGGCAGCGTGTCGACAACGGAGTCCAGAAGCCCGAGCCGCTCGACAAGCTGCAAGGCAGCCGGCTTGGATGACAGGAACGAATCGGGTCCGCTGTCGATGAGAAGCTCGCCGACCCGCTCGGTGTGAATCTTGCCGCCGAGTCTGTCGGACGCTTCAAACAGCGTGACGTCGGCGCCGAGCTCGCGGAGAGTGTGCGCCGCGGTCAGGCCCGCGATGCCGCCACCGACGACAGCGACGTGTGGCATGAGTGTGCTCAGGCCGTCGCGGCGTGGGGCGCGACGGCGCGCCGAACAGCCGAGGCGACCGCGTCTACCAGGGCCGGGTCGTCGTTCAGCATCGCCATGCGTTCGAGCCGCATGCCGAGCTCCTGTGCCTGGCGAAGGTGCTCGATGTCCACGTCGAACAGCACCTCGACGTGATCGCAGACGAACCCTATCGGCACGAGCAGCACGCTTGAGTGACCTTCGGACGCCAGGGCGTCGAGCGTTTCTTCGACGGTTGGACCAAGCCAGGGCTCGGCGGTGGCTCCCTGACTTTGGAATGCCCACCTCCAGTGATGCGGCTTGATCCGGTCAACGACAAGCTGAACGGACGTTTGGAGCTCTTGCGGATATGGGTCGCCCGACTCCAGCACGCGGGCCGGAAGGGAATGCGCGGTGAATAGCAGCGGCACGTCAGCCCGTTCGCGTTCTGGAAACAGGCGCAGCGCCTGTTCGACGCGCCGCGCGACCCCGCCGATGAACGATGGCTCGGCTTTCCAGGTCTCGACTTTTGCGACGGGAACGGAAGAGCCGTGTTCCTGAAGCGCCTTGTCGAGCTTGCCCATATACGCGCCGATGCTCATGCGGCTGTAGTGAGGCGCCATCACGATAGCGACGATGCGGTCGACGCCATCTTCCAACATGCGTGGCACAACGTCGCCGATGTAGGGATGCCAGTGACGCATCCCGACGTAGACGCGATAGACAGCGTCGTCCGGCGATTCCGAGGCGTTCAGGGCGGCCTCGACCGCCGCTGCCTGTTCGGTCGTTCGGCCCAGGATCGGAGAGCTGCCGCCAATCTGCCGGTAGCGGTCAGTGATCTCCTCCAGCAGCTCGTGGGATGTCGGGCGACCCCCGCGGATGTCGGCCAGGTATGGCGCGACCTCGGCGAGGGAGCTCGGACCGCCATAGGCCATCATGAGGACGCCGACCGTACTACGCGTGGATTGCATCGCTGGACTCCTCAGCTTGACGATTCGCTGAGCGCGAGCGTCGCGCTCATCTGGTGCACGTGCTCTGCGACCGCCATGACCGAATCGACCGGTGTCTGCGGAAGAATGCCGTGGCCCAAGTTGAAAATGTGGCCGGGACGACCACCGGCCGCGTCGATGATCTGAGCGACGCGCCGCTCCAGCTCCGGGGGAGGAGCGAGCAGGGCGACGGGGTCGAGATTGCCCTGGATAGCGCGATCGTGACCGATATGATCCCAGGCGCGATCGAGCGGAATGCGCCAGTCTGCGCCGACGACATCGCTGCCGGCTTCGGCGATGACGTCCAGCATGCCGGCCGTGTTCGTGCCGAAGAGGATGACCGGAACGCCCGTTTGGGAAACATCCGACACGATCCGCCGCGTCGCAGGCAGCACATAGCGGCGATAGTCGTCGGGCGACAGCTGGCCGGCCCAGGAGTCGAAGATCTGAACGCACTGCACTCCGGCCTTGATCTGAGCGAGCAGGTAGGCGGCGGTCATCGCGGCGATCTTCCCCATCAGCAGATGCCACGAGCCGGGATCGTTAAGCATGAGTGACTTTGTGACGCGGTGATCGCGGGATGAGCCGCCCTCGATCGCGTAAGTCGCCATCGTGAATGGTCCTCCCGCAAAACCAATGACAGCGACTTTTCCGTCGAGCTGACGGCGCACAAGCGAGATGGCGTCGAGGGTCGCCTTGAGCGATTCCGTGGGCTCGATCGCGCGCAGGCGCTCGATTGCGGCGCGGTCTCGCAACGGATCGTGAAGCACCGGTCCTTCGCCAGCGGCGAACTCGAGCTGCATGCCCATCGGGACGAGCGGCAGCAGGATGTCGGCGAAGATGATCGCGGCGTCGACATCGAGCTGGTTGACGGGTTGAAGGGTGACCTCGGCGGCCAGTTCCGGTATCGAGCAGATGTCGAGCAGCGTGTGCTTCTCGCGGATCGCCCGATACTCGGGCATGTACCTGCCAGCCTGACGCATGAACCACACGGGAGTGCAGTCCACGGGCTCACGCCGGCATGCACGCAGGAATCTTGCAGCGCGTTGCATCGGGATGGTCACGTCCTCCTCGACCCGTGATTTTACCAGCCGGGGGAGGCGTGCCCGGGTGAACGAGCTACACGACGAGCATGATCTCGTCGAGCGGCTTCTTCGTAATGACCGGCACCTCGCAATCGTCGACGGGGTAGCCGACCGGCAGCACGACGAACGGCCGCTCGTTGCGGGGCCGGCCAAGCACCTCGTTGAGGAAACCCATCGGGCTAGGGGTGTGCGTCAAGGTCGCCAGCCCCGCGTTGTGCAGGGCGGTGATGAGCATGCCAACCGAGATGCCCATCGACTCGCTGGGGTAGTAATGCTTGACGCGCCGTTCGACGCCATCCTCGGCGATTTCGAGGCCGTAGTCGAGCCGGAAACAGACGATGATAACGGGGACGATTTCGAGATATGGCTTCTGCCAACTTGTGCCGAGTGGAGCGAGCGCGTCCAGCCACTCCTGGCTCATGCGGTGCGCGTAGCTCTCCCGCTCCTCGGCTTCCGCCGCTTCGCGGATGCGACGCTTGACATCGGCGTCCCGCACGACGACGAAGCGCCACGGCTGCTGGTTGGCGCCGGAGGGCGCGGTTCCGGCAGTAGCGATGGCTTGGGCGATGACCTCGAACGGCACCGGGTCAGACGAGAAGTGGCGGACGCTGCGCCGCGTTCGCATCATGTCAGTGAACGACCGCGCGCGCTCGACACTGTCCTCGGCCGGAATTCGCGTGAACTCCAACCGGTGAAACCCGTCCCCGTGACCACTCATGTTCCCTCCCCGTTAGAGGGCAGCAACGTGCCGAGTGCTGCCTGGCGCGCACATGGTAACCGACGGAAAGGCGGCACATGGCAGCGCAGTGACGGGACTGTATTTCATGGCGGGAACACGTCGTGTGCGGTGACGCGGGGCGCTGGTCCGGTCGCGGGGAGTCGAAGTGGAATACGGGCGCGGTCGCCCGAGGACGTCCGGGGCGGGTAACTAGCGACCGGCCGGGTCACGTGACAGCGGAGTGTTACGGGCGCTCGGAGCCAGCGTGGGTTCAACCGC
>DATKCN010000143.1:0-4313 GCA_035513175.1 Thermomicrobiales bacterium | reverse complement strand
CCGTACGGTGGCGTCACTGACAGGTCGTAGCAGCCACCGGAAAGCGCGAGCGCCCCGTTGCTCTCGGCCTGTTCGCGCAGCCAGCCCACCAGCGTCGTCTTACCAATGCCTGCCTCGCCGCCGAGGAGGAGGAGCCCGCCTTCGCCAGCGATGGCCTTCGTAAGCTGGCCGCGCAGCTCGTGCTGCTCCTGCTCCCGCCCGACTGGCTCAGGCGCCGCGCGGCGACGGGACAGCGCGCGCCGGAGTCGGGAGTCGCGCTCGATTCCGGCGCTGGGAGGCCGAGCCGGATGTGCAGGTGGCGCGGGAGCGTGTGGAATGACGGCGACCTCTGCTGTGCCGGGCTCTTGAAGCGCTCGCAGCAGGGACGCGAATCCAGCCTCTCGCTCCGCGGTGAAGTCGATGTAGTTGCGCGAGACGTAGTGGAAGGGCACGCTGCACGGCTCGATCAGCACCAGGATGAGACGGCAGTCGTTGGCGATGGTCCAGTCCCACTCGTTGAGAACGTTGTCGGATCGCAACGCGGCCGGGGAGAGGATGCCGATCACCGATGAGGCGGTTTGCAGCGCCCGGTCAATCGCGGTCGGCCAGCGAGCGCCCGCCGGAATGTCGAACAGGTCCATCCAGGGGCGCTGTCCCTCGGCCAGGAGCCATTCGCGAAGCTCACGGGCAAACGCGACATCCTCGCGGGAGTAGGAGAGGAAGATGGATTGTGGCCCCGAGAGCGCCATGAGCCTGCCCTGAAACGGTCTCGCCGTGCGCGAGGCGCGCGTCTGTGATGGATCGACCTGGTCTCAGGGCAGCGTACGTGAGAGCAGTCAGGTTGGCAACCGAGCGGTGTCGTGGGCGCTCCTCATCGCAATGGACGCCAAGGGGTCCAGTGGTCGCGCCGGTGCGGTTGGGTCGGCCCGGGATTGGGGCGGACGCCTGCGGGCGAATGGCCGCGCGTGCCACTGCCATTACGGTGAGACGAGGACCGTGCAATTCGGTGAGCTGGCCCTCTTGACGCGCCGTCCCGGCGGGAGTATAGTCATCGCGGATATATCCACAATGGTTATATGACGGGAGTGATGGATGAACCGCGCGCCTGCTGACTTCCTGCCGCTGACTCCGGCGGTGCTGCATATCCTGCTGGCATTGGCGGCCGGCGAGAAGCACGGCTACGCCATGATGCGCGAAGTCGAGGAGCTCAGTGACGGCGCCATCCGGCTTGGGCCGGGCACGCTGTACCGCTCGATCAAGCGCATGCTGGACGACGGCTTCATCGAGGAAGCGGATGAGCGCGAGGATCCCACGCTCAACGACGAGCGGCGGCGCTACTACCGGCTGACACCGTTCGGCTCACAGGTGCTGGGGCTGGAGACCGGGCGGCTCGAACGCCTGCTGTCGACCGCGCGGCAACGACAGGTCCGCGGGCGAGTCGCCCGGCAAGCGCTGCGAGACGCATGATGGACCACTCTATCCGACCGCAACCATCCTCGACCGCGGAACGGCTCTACGGCCGGCTGCTCATGCTCTACCCCCGCGCCTATCGTGATAGCTACGGGACCCAGGTGCTGCAATTGGTGCGCGATCGCCTTCGTGATGACGCTGCCGGCAACGCTGGAACCGGAGCGCGGTTCTGGCTGCCACTTTTCTTCGATCTGATGCGAACCGCTTTTCTTGAACGATTGGATGCGACCATGACACATTCGAATGCGTCTCGTTTGCGTGGACCGCTTGGCGTCCTCGGGGGCTTGTTCTGGGCGGTTGCCTGGACGGCGACCGCTGCCGGAGTAGAGAACGTCACCTTTATCGGACTGCTTTGCCTGGCCTGCCTGACCGGCTGCCTCGTGTCCATTGCGACGGACTCCAGCCTACCGGGTGAAGGGACGCGCGTGGCGAGCGCGCTGTTCGGCGCGTTGGGAGTTGTGCTGGTGCTCGGCGCTCTCATGACCGGCCTCTGGTGGCTGGCAGTGGGTGGCATCTTCAGCGTAGTGGTAGCAACGATCCTGATCGGGTTCAGCATGCTGCTCAGCGGCTGGGGGACGCCAGTCGTCGGCGGGGGTTTGCTGGCCAGCGCGCTGGCCGTGTTCGTGTCGAACAGCGAGAACTGGCAGATCTGGCTGGCGGTTCCGATGGGGCTTGCCTGGGTTGTGGCGGGAATCGTGCTCTCCTCGCGCCAGACGAACCAGCTGACGCTCGCTCCCTGATGATGCCCTTCTGACTCCTGAAGCTCGACGCGTCCCGCGCATGCCGTCGTCTGTGACAGGCTTGCGCGGGGCGTTCTTCGCTTGGTCCGCGACGACCGCGCGTGAGTAACGCTCTACCCGAAGTCGAGCAGGTCCTCAAGGATGCCGCGGCGCTTCTTCGTGACAAGACGCCCCGACTGGCGCCTCCGACGGTCGTCGTCGTCATCACCGCGATAGACCCGTTTGACGTGCTCCCTCTCGCCCGCGTCAATCGTCTGTCCGTCAGCTCCCAGCTCGCGTCACGAAACCGCGGCGAGCCCAATGGTGCGGCTCGCAACTCGGCTGCCGCCAGCCGAGCATGCCTGCTGTCGAGCAAGCACAGCGAGCAGCCCCGGCTCGTCGCTGAGGCTTCTCTGTCACTCGCGTGTCAACGTCGCCTACGACGGATCGCGTCCCAGGTCGACCGCCGTTATGCTGAGTCCCTCTATCACCACCGAGGCAGGCCCGTTGTTGGTGACCTGGAGCGTATACACCGGCGCCTGGGTATCCCCGGTATCGTGAATAATGGCCTGCGCGATCGTTAGCGTGTCTCCCAAATCAGCCAGTGTCGCGCTGTACGGACCTGCGCCTACGATGGCGACCCCATTGGCCAACAGCCTCCAACTGACCGTGGCAATAGTTGCCGTATCACACGTCGGGCACCTGACGTATGCGTTGGGTATGACTTGAACCAGATGAGCGGCGCCGTCGTTCGTGTCGAGAGTCACGGACACTTGCTGCGTGATGGTCGGACCAGTCCCAAGAGAGACGGGAACAATGGTCTGCTGTGCGTTGGCGACCTGCTTGGTCGTCGGAATGCTGCCGTTGGCGAGGTCATCGCCGGTGATGGAGGCATCCGCGATTACCCCGCCAGGGCCGCCGACCACCGCGTTCGGCGCAATATCCGAGTTGTCGACACATCCGTCGCAATCCAGCTCGTTCGACGGTCCCGGTGGTCCCTGTTCGCCCTCTGGACCCTGACAATCGAGCGTGTCGAAGTTGTTGTCCCCGTTGACATCCTCTTCAGGATCGTTCTCACGGTTTTGATTCGTGTCCCAGCAGTGGAAGCCGTCAGCGCCGTCAGCGCCATCAGTGCCGGGCGCGCCGGGTGCGCCGGGAGGTCCCTCTGCGTTCCATTGAATCTGCTCGCCCCGGCCGCAGTTGGTGGGAGGCGTCGTGCCGACCTGCGACAGCGAGCCGGCATAGAGGCAGGCATAGTATGTCGTGTCGTGCGAGGAGCCGGAGGCCCTGTAGTACGTCCCGGCCGAGATGGCCGCGACGATCAGGATCGCCGAGAGAAGCAGCGAAAGCGAACGACGGGGCCACGCGCGAACGATTGCCATCCAACTTTCCTTTCTAGGGCAACGCACACATCGATTGCCTATTGCAACGACAGGACTATACGCCGAGCCTGTGCCGCGACACAACACGCGACAGCGCTGTCGCGTGCCAGGATGGCGCTGAGCGGCGCACACATCGGGACCACGCCCACGTCCGGCGTCAGATATGATCGCGGGTGATGCCTGTCCGCAAGTGGGCTCGACCACTGGCGTCCGCGACGGGCCAGGGAGCACGCGCCGTGATCGACGTTCACAACCACGTCTACCCCGACATCTACGTCCGCGAAATAGAGCGCGACTCGTCGGTCGCCACCGTTACCCGCGATGGCGGCGAAACGCGCATCCACTACGCCGGGGACTACAGCGTCATTGTGCCAGCCCACCGCGACCCGGCGCTGCGGATTGTCGACATGGACCGCGTGGGTATTGAGCGGCAGATCCTTTCGCTGACCGTGCCGGGCACGCACATGGAGGCGCCGCGCCGGGGCGCGGAGCTGGCGACGCTGGTCAACGACGCCCTGGCCGAGATCGTCGAGACGCATCCGGCCCGCTTCGGCGCGTTCGCGACGCTGCCTGCGCAGGCGCCGGATGCCGCCGCGCGGGAGCTGGTGCGGGCCGTGCGCGATCTCGGGCTGGCCGGGGCGATGATCTTCTCCAACTTCGGCGGCGTGCCGCTCGACGACGCGCGCTTCTGGCCGATCTACGAGGCGGCGGACGCGCTGGGCGCGCCGCTGATCGTCCATCCGGTCGCGCCGGCCTCGCTGGC
>DATKCN010000142.1:0-12510 GCA_035513175.1 Thermomicrobiales bacterium | reverse complement strand
GCCTGCCAGACACCGGCGGCGATGATCAGCGCGAACATCAGGTAGGTAAACATCGTCGAGCCGCTGACGCTGGTGACGCCGTTCGCGTTCTCCGGCAGGAAGAAGCGGCCGTCATTCAGCCGCCACAGGCCGTCCGCGAAGGCCCAGGTCAGGAAGATGTAAAACAGACCGGCCGCTGCCGTCAGAATGTAGGTCTTGGTGCGTGTCATGTGGGTCATCTCGTCCTCTTTCCGTTATGTCATGTGTGCGATATCACGGTGCGCTGGCGCCTTGTCTCGCTGCCGGCCTGCTCTCGATGATCCAACATCGGGGGCGCGCCGTCAGCGGTTACCTCTCATTCGTGCATAGCCCCATGTTCCCGCCCCTTTCTCGTACGATCCGTGCCATATGTGACCCGTGCTCTCGAATGATCCTGATTCCTCGCCGATGACATGGGAACCGCGCCCGACGCATGTCCGTGTCACCATGAATATTCTACGGGTCCGGTAGTTCACGTCCCGTGACGACAGCGATCAACTTGTGACAAACGTGTGACAGTTCGCCGCAACGACACGCTCCACGCGGCTGGCGGCCATCACGAGGCGCGCTTCCTTGAGGACGGGCTGCATGCGCGGAACTTGCGGGCAGAGATTGAGTTCGGGCTGGACAGGAGACTCGGTTGCGGATGGCGCGGGCGCGCCTTGCGCCGCCTCTCATGCCGCGTCCGGCCTCATTGACTCGCTATACAGCGCTGAGTATAAGTGAATCATCGACGGTTTCGATGTCCGGATGCATCGCCGTTCATTGACAAGAGGAAGACATGGCTCAGGCACGCAGTCGTCTCGTGGATCAGCTGGTAGAGGTTGTTCAAAGCCTGCCTGAAGAGAAAATCGTGGAAGTGCTGGACTTCGCCGCCGATCTCCGTGGCGCGTCTGGCGAAAGCGATCCCGAACGGGGGTCAGCCGACGCTATTCTGACGGCGATCGAGAAGCACGGCCCACTGGAGTTCGAACCCAACGAGCTCGAATCCATTCTGGCTGACATCGATCGTCTCCGCCATCTGGACCTCCGCGATCGTGGAGCCACAGCCCTGCGTCACTAGCACGAGCCTGCGCCACACGGTGTTTCGTCATAGCCACTTTGGCACAGAACAGCCCGCAACGCTTGTCATCGCGGGCGCCCTTTGGCCTGTCATCTTGAGTAGTCCACCACAGTGATATTGTCATGCAACCACCCCCTTGGTTTGTCATGTTGAGGTCGCAACCGAAACATCTCCCGGCGTCGGATGCCACGCCGCTAGCCGGTGCTGACGCCGTGATGGCCAAGGCTGGGAGATGTTTCGCTGCGGCTCAACATGACAAGCCGAAGCGATCGTCACGTGACACAACCAGTGTGGTCGACTACTGAGCGCAACGAAGTGGAGTCGAAGGACCTACGTGACGCCAACGAGGCAGTATCGGAGCAGGTCCTTCGACTGCGTTCCGCGGAGCCTGTCCTGAGCGAAGCCGAAGGGCTGCACTCCGCTCAGGATGACAGTCCGGGGCGAGGATGCTGAGGCCACTCGCGACCAGTCGCTTGCGCCGTGGTCAAGCGCTCACTTGCGCACGATCCGCCGCATCCCCGTCCCCACCCAGCGCGCGGGGGTCGTGGCGACATAGAGGCCGGTGCGGATGCCCGCGTTGTGCCAGATGTTCCCGGCGCGGCGCCACTGGCGGCGCGGGTCGATGCACAGCGTGCTCGTCTCGACCGGCCCCTGCTGCTGGAAGTGCGCGGCCACCCGCGTCAGCGTGTGCTCCCAGAAGCGGTTTTCCTGCGCGTGCCCGCCGAGCGTCAGCCCCAACTCGTAGGCGGGATCGCTGGCGCGCATCAGTACCTGCGCCTGGACAACCGTCTCATCGGACTCCGCAAAGGCCGAGAAGGTGATCCAGCCGGCGAATACGTGCCCCTGCGGCGTCATCAGCGTGAACGACTCCTCGTCGGCGTACAGCACGAGCACGCCGGTGGAAAGCTTCTGCCGCCCGGGCATCATCAGGTTGAGCAGTGCGACGTCGCCGGGGACCAGGCCGGTCAGCGGGCCGTAGAAGCGGTTGCCCGGCGGCCAGAAGGTCGGGAAGTGCGCCTTCCACTCGCGGATGACCTCTTCCGGGGAGGCCGCGAGGGAGCTGAGCCGGACGCGGTACGTCTTCTGCCACATCTTCCCGAACCCCTGGATCGGGCTGGTGACGACGCGGCCATCGACATTCAGGTTGATGGCGCCCTGCGGCGGCGCGGCGTTGAGCCGCAGGCGCCCGCTGGTGGCCCAGTTGGCCTTGTCGGAGCGGCGTTCGGCCTCTTCTGAACCTGGTTCGGCGCTGTCGATCGTTGACATGGAATCTGCCTCTCAGCGTGCGCAGCGGCTCAGCCAGCCTGTGCGGCCGCGAGCGCCGCCGGTTCGTCGTCGTGGATCACGATGGCGTCATTCAGCCTGGTCAGGTCGAAGATGTGCCGGTAGTGCTCGTTGAGCCCAAAGGCCATCAGCCGCTGCCGCTGCCGATTCGCGCGCACGAGCAGCGTGACGAGCAGGCCGATGCCGCTGCTGTTGAGATACTCCAGCGCCTCGAAGTTCAGGATGATCGAGCGGGTGGATTCGGTGCTGGCCGCGGCCCATGCGTCCATCAGGACGGGCTCGCTGGCAGCCGTTACCGAGCCCTTGATGTCGATGATGCTGGTCTTGTCGTTTACGCGACGGGTCGTCATGGATACCGTTGCCTGCGCCATGTCAATCCTCCATCCCTTGCATGCCAGTCCTGCCTGCTTACGTCGCGGCAGGCGCGCTGCCGGCCAGCGCCGATTCCTCGTCGGGGTAGACGCGCATGAAGTCGATCAGCCGCGTGATCTCGAAGATGGTGCGGTAGTGCTCGGTCAGGCCGCAGACGGCGATGGCGCGCCCTTCGCGCCGCGCGCGGGCCACGAGCCCGACGATAACCGCGATGCCGGTGCTGTTGATGTAGTGCACGTCGTCGAAATTGAGGAGCAGCGTTTCAGCGCCGCCGCTCATGGCCTCGTCATAGGCCCTGGTGAGCGCGGGCTCGGAGTCGCGGTTGACGTTGCCGTGCAGGTCAACGACCGGCGCCCCCCGGTGGTCTGCCTGCTGCCGTGGTGTTGCCTCAAACTGCCGCGTCTGCATCGACTCGTCCTTTCAAATAGACGATCAGCTCCACCGTGTGCTGCTGCCCGTCGCTGCTGCGGCGCATCTCGTCAACCATGTGCTCGATCAGAAAGAGCCCCCAGCCGCGCGGCGTCTGCAAGCCGGCCAGCTTGAGGTCGATGTCCGGGTCTTCAGTCTCGGGTATCTCCATGTCGCCGCCCTGATCGGTGATCTGCACGGCCAGCTCGCCCTCGCGGTTGAGCACGCGAATCTGCACCGGCAGCTCGGCCCTGTTCTGGTTCCCATGCTCGATGGCGTTCATCGTGGCCTCCGAGACCGCCGTACGCAGCTTCTCGACAACCGCGGGGGCCAGGTCCAGCGCGCCGATTGCTTCGGTGACGCGCTGCATCGCGATCATCTCGTTGCCCTCTTCGCTGGCGACGGTGAAGTCGGCCAGCACTGCTCCCGCGCCATTGCTGGCGGGTTGCTCGTGCTCGAAGCGCGGCGCCAGCGCGGTGCGCTCCGTCGCCGAGCGGTGCAAGGCCACGAGCGTGATGTCGTCTTCCTGCTCGTGGCCGGGGCCGGAGAAACGGCTGAAGGTCGTCAGCAGCCGGTCGATCAGTTGGCGGCCGTTCACGTCGCCGAGCATCGCGGCCGCCATGCGTGGGAAGCCGAACATCTCGCCTTCGGCGTTATGGCCTTCGACGACACCATCGCTATACAGCAGCATGATCTCGTCCGGCTCGAGCACCGTCTCCTTTTCCTCGTAGCGCATGCCCGGCATCAGCCCGAGCGGCATGCCGGTGGCCCGCAGCTCGCGCATGCCATCCGCCGAGCGCACGTAGGGCAGGTTGTGACCGGCGTTCGCGAATTGCAGGCGTCCGCTGGTGGGGTCGAGCACGGCATACAGGCAGGTGACGAACATCTGCTCCGGAATGGAAGGGCAGAGCAGATCGTTCGCGCGCTCCAGCACCGCCGCGGGTGAGATCAGGCGGGGCGCGTCGGCGCGCAGGAACGAGTGGGTAGACGCCATCACCAGCGCGGCGGGGACGCCCTTGTCAGTCACGTCGCCGACGACGATGCCGAGCAGCCCGCCGGGCAGCTCGATCACGTCGTAGAAGTCGCCGCCGACCTCCCGCGCCGGCTGGTAGTGGGCCGCGATCTGCCAGCCCGGCAGGTTGGGAATCGCCTTCGGTAGAAACTGCTGCTGGATGAGCTGGGCAACCCGCAGCTCCTGCTCGATGCGCTCGTGCTCGCGCGCCTCGGCCTCCTGCTGCTGCACGAGCTGGGCGACCCGCACGGCCGGAGCGGCCTGGGCCGCCAGATTGTTGAGCAGCCGCCGGTCGTCCGCCGAGTACTCCTGCTCCGACAGGCGCGGCCCGAGGTTCAGCAGGCCGATCAACTCCCCCTGCGACACTAGCGGCGCCACCAGCGACACTCCCGCCGCCCGCAGCTCGCGCAGGGCGGGGGAGTCCAGCTCCAGCCGGTCGATCTCGACCGCGCCGCTTGCCGAGCTGAAGTAGGCAATGAGCGGGTCGTTTGGCGCGATGTCAATCGACGGCGTCTCCGCCACTCGCGGCGCCGCTTCCGGCTCGGAGATCGTCGAGGTGATGTCGTCGGCTTTGCGCCGCCTGATCGCCCGACGAAAGGTCTGCTTGCTCAGTCGTGCCGTCATGATCGCTCCTCCAGCTTCGTGGGTGTCTCCCCGCCGAGCCGGTGTCGTGCGTGTTCAGTGGGTCCACTATACGTCGCGAGCGTTACGGGATCGTTACGATGAAGCGTCGTCGCCATTACCGAGCCCCCGGCGTTGGCCGGAGCCAGATGGAGACGTGCGACGGTTGGACGGTGTCCTCAATGACGTGGCACAGGTCGGCGCGGAGAGTGTCCAGATCCACCGCGTCGCGGAGTTGAGCGCTGAAGGCCTCGACCGTGGTCATGGCGTCGTACTTCCGGCGGAAGAAGCGCCGGTCAACGAGCCGTTGAATGCGGACGCGTAGCGGCTGGAACAGGGCGGCCACTGCCAGAGTCGATCCGGCCACTGCCAGACCCGAGCCGGATGTGAGCGGGCGAAGTAGTTGCTGCAACAGCACGACGCCGCCCCAGTACGCCGCGCCGAGCCCAGAAGTCAGGACGCCATAGACCAACGCACGCTGGATGATTAGATCGATGCTGTAAAGCCGGTAGCGCAGGATTGCGACGCCGATGGCTACGGGGATGCCTACTGCTGCTGATAGGAAGAGGATTGCTTCGAGCAGACCGACGACCCAGCTCCAGCGGTTCGCCATGAACTCGCCGCTCAGCACACTGGCCACGTACGACACCGCCACGATTACGACAGCCAGCCCGAACCACTGGAGCTGGAGGCGCTCAACGCCCCGTGAATGTCGAACCCGCGCAATAATCGCGAGCAGCGACGTCAGGAAAGCGAACGCCCCGACAGGCGCTGCGGCAAGCTCCAGTTGGGGCATGAGCGGATCGAGCGCCGCAATTCCAAACGGGTTGGTCAGTTGCGGCGCGTCGCTGAAGTAGCCCATGAGCGGTCCTGATCTTACCGCCAGCACGACGGAGATGCCCACGAAGAAGAGCCCGACGACGCCGCCCGCCATTCCCCACCGGGCCGACAGCGGACGGCCGGTGGGAAACAGGAACACCAGCGCGATCAGTAGTCCATTAAAGGAGGCGCCGAACATCGCGTTCGCCGCCCATCCGACGAGTCGCTGCCAATAGATTGGCTCAGGCCCAAGCGTCGCGTCCACGCTGGCGGCGGCGAGCGAGGCAAGCGCGATCAATGCGCCAGCGATGACGAGCAGCCAGCCGATCGTATTGCGTGGCTGGCGAGAGACAATGACCGCGCCCACAATGGGAAACCCGAGCAGTGCGATATCGGGGTACGCCACATCATGTGAGGTCACGTTGAGCAGCGTCACAATTATTGCGTAGACGATCGCACAGGTGGCGACGATCGAGCCGCTGATCCATCCCGCTCGCCGCGCCGTCACCGGAGCAACCGCGCAGTCCCGGCGCTGCATGAGCCGAGTGACGATTTCCTCATCTTGCCCTGACCCTTCCATGAAGCGTGGCGCATCGGCGAAGCGAACATGCTACCCCCGCCCCTGTCCGCCGCCCCGCAGCCACAGCGACACATGCGCTGGCTGCATCGTCTCGTCAACGACGTGGCGCAGATCGGCGCGAAGGGTGTCCAGATCCACCGCGTCGCGGAGTTGAGCGCTGAAAGCCTCGACCGTGGTCGTGGCGTCATACTTCCGGCGGAAGAAGCGCCGGTCGACGAGCCGCTGAATGCGGACGCGTAGCGGCTGGAACAGGGCGGCGACTACCAGCGTCGATCCGGCCACGGCCAGACCCGAGCCGGATGTGAGCGGGCCCAGTAGTTGCTGCAGCAGCACGACGCCGCCCCAGTAGGCCGCGCCGAGCCCGAAGGTCAGGGCGCCGTAGACCAGCGTGCGCTGGATGATCAGGTCGATGTCGTAGAGCCGGTAGCGCAGGATGGACAGCCCGAGCACGAGCGGGAATCCCACAAAGGCGACGACCAGGACCGAATACAGAAACACCTCCTTCAGCACGGACCAATTGCCGTCGGCGGTGTCGATCAACGATGGGGCGAACGTCTCGCCGAGCACGACAAGAGACACCAGCGCCATGACCACGCCAAGCGCCCAGAGCGCCCAGCGCAGCTGCAGGCGTTCGACGCCGCGCGCGCGCCGGTAGCGAAGGGCCATTGAGGCGATGCCACCGATCACCGTCACTAGCGCAATGATGACGGCGGGTGGCTCAATGACACTCGCGATGTCATCCACGGTCTGAATGTAGAGAGGGTTCGCGTTGCCTTGCCGATCGTCGAAACCGAGCTCACGGACGGCGAAAAAGTCAATGGCCGCGAAGAAAGCGGTCGTTCCGATCGCGATCCATAGCAGCGCCCGCCAACGGCTTGAGAGCAGCCGTCCGGTCGGGAACAGGTAGGGAACGATGACGATCAGGATGGTTACGTAACTCGTGCCGACCACCTGTGCCAGCAACAGCGCCCCGACCAATAACGGAACGTGCTCGGCTCCGGCAAACTGCTCGTAGGCGTATGTCGGCCAGGAGATGCTGAAGAGCAGCCCGATGACGCAGAACAGCCAGCCGATGACGTGTCCTGGCCAGCGGTTTACGATCAGCACGCCCAGGATGCCCAGCACGAAGAAGCCAGGCGCCCAGGAGAGCTTGAGAAAGTCCATGCGTCCACCGGGAGCGATGTCGAGCAGGATCAGAGCGTTGAGCGTCATCGCGATGATGAACAGCACGCCACACAGCGCGCCGATGGCGTTGGCGATGGAGCGTTCGTGCCGCTGTGCCCAGGACCATGGCGAGCCGCGTCGCTTCATGGGCTGCATGCCTCTCGTGCGCGTTGGTCGACGATGCGCGCTGTGTGCTGGAACTGTAGCGGAGCAGCGTTACGAGATCGTTACCACGCGCGCGTCGATCTCTGAGCGGTCAGGAGACCGCGCGACCTGCCCGACCGGTAGATAAGTGTCGCGGCAATAAAGGCAACCCCAGCGGCCATTGCCAGCAGCCCGCCCTCGGTTCCCCAACTGCCGGGGTGATCCGGCACGCGCAGCGCCGCGAGCCCCAGATAGATGAAGGTCACGCCGCACAGTATGCCCAGCCACCGCGAGCCGGGCCGGCCGGTCGCCGCCAGCAGCCCGCCGCTCACGAGCACCACCGCCAGCACCGCCGAGATCGTCCAGTGCTGGAACTGGGAGTGCTCGTCTGGAAAACGCATCAGTTGCAGGTCGTACCAGCGCCACGCGGGTCGCGCCATCAGCGCGCCGCTCAGCAGGCTGATGGCGACGAGCGGCCAGTTAACGGCCCGTAGCGAGTCAGGACGCAACGACGTGAGGGCGATGCGGCGTGGAAGCAGCAGGGCAATGGCGGCAATCGGCCCGAAGACGCCGAAAAGCAGCCCAAGCAGGATGAGCGGGTCGAACGGCGCGTTGAGCAGCACGAGGCCGCCCGTCGCGGCCAGCAGAAACTGGACCAGCAGCGGCCGGTCGTCGGGACGGCGCGCGAGGAACGCCAGCGAGCCGCCGATCAGCAGGCCGAACAGCGCGCCCCACTGCGCGTCGTGCCAGCGGTGAATCTCCGGGAACTCGTGCCCCGGCCAATCGCCGAGGAAGACCCACGGCGCCAGCAGGCCGGGGATGCCGCCCATGGCGGTCAGTGACAGCAGCAGCATGCCCCAGAGCAGCACACGCAGCGCCGGCGAGCGTCGCAATCGTCCGGCTGCCACCCGCGTCCCTGCGGTCGTCATGTGCCTCCACCCCTTCCAACGCCCATCGCAGCCGTGCGGCGCCATTGTCGGCGCCGAGCGCTATGGGATTGTTACGTGGGCAGTCACCGGGCTGGCGGAGGACGTAGCCAGAGCGAGACGTGCGCCGGTTGCATTGACTCAGCGGCCGTGGCAACGAGAGCAGATTCGAGGGCAGGAAGCTCCACGATATCGCGCATCTGTGTCGAGAAACGCTCGACGGTGCGCACCGCGTCGTACCTGTGGCGGTAGAAGCGACGGTCGACGATGCGCTGGATGTGCCCGCGCAACGGACGGATCAGGGCGGCAACGACGAGGGTGGCGGCGGCGATGACCACGTCCGGCATTGAGCCACCTGACCCAACGATGATCGCGGGGGCGAGCACCAGCAGCACGTACACCGAGCCAAGGGAGAGCGTCAGTGCGCCATAGACGAGCGTGCGATGAATGAGACGCTCGATGTCGAAAAGGTTGTGGCGCAGAATCGCGATGCCGACCACGAGCGGGATCACGATAGGCATCCCGATCCATATCGCGTAGAAGCCGAGCACGCCGTATATCAGGTCCTGCCCACCCCAGGCTATCTCCGACGAGATGATCGTCAATAGCAGCGCGGCGACTTCGAGCCCCACGGCATAGGTGAACCACTCCAGTTGTCGTCGCTCGACGCCGCGCGCGTGCGTGAAGCGCATGACCAGCGACACCAGCGACGCGAGAATCACGGCAGGCACGAGGATGAGCCCCAGTACTTCCACCGATTGCAGCACGGTCCCGACTCGCGCGGCATACGCCGGGTTCATCACAACCGGATCGGTCCAGAGCTGCTCTGAACCGAACGCCTTGCGTGCCGCAATCCCGAGGATGAGCGCAATCGTAAGCCATGTGACCGGACGCCAGCGTGGCGACGGCACGCGGCCGGTCGGGAAGAACAGCAACAACAACGTGCACATTGCCAGCAACATGGCTGGTGTCATGATCTCGGTGACCCACACCAGCCAACGGCCTGCAATCGGCACGGAGCTGGAGCCGGGCGGGTAGATGGTCGAGGCGAGGAACGTGCCAATTAACGTTACGCTGAACACGCCTATCAGCCAGCCGATTGGATTGCGGGGACGGTGGATGGCGACGACCGCGCCGACGGTCGGCGTCACGAGAATGAGCGCCCAGCCCAGGTCTGCCACCTGCGACGACCAGCCATCACGCGCCGTCTCGATGCCGTAGATCGCGACGAATCCGGCGCCGGAGATCAGCCACAGCAGTGCTGCGGCCCAGGTGGTCACGCGCGCGGTCATCGGTGCGCTCGATCGGGCACATGCGGCCGCAGCCACAGCGACACGTGCGCTGGCTGCATCGCCTGCTGGGCGGTGAATTGCAGATCGCGGCTTACCGCGTCGATGTCGCCATCATCACGCAAGCGAGCCGAGAACTCCTCGATCGTGCGGGCAGCATCGTAGGTGTGGCGGTAAAAGCGGCGATTCACGATGTTCTGGATGCCGGAGCGCAACGGGCGAAACAACGCCGCCACGAGCAGGGTAGACGCGGCCGTCACCAGACCCGACGACTGGCCTGACACCGTGCGCAGCGAGGTTCCGAGCACCAGCACCAGACCGAGGTACACCAACCCGAGCGATAGTGTCAGCGCCAGGTACACCAGCCCGCGATTGACCAGCCGTCCGAGGTCGTACAGGCGATAGCGCAGAATGGCGATGCCGATGGCCGCCGGTATGCCAAATGCCCCCGAGAGAAAGAAGACGGATTCAGCAATACCTGCGATCCAGCTCCACCTGTCCGGCAGGAGCGAGGCCGATCCACTGATCAACACTCCCGCCCCTGTGACGCCGACAGCCAGTCCGAACCACTGCAGTTGCAGGCGCTCAACGCCACGAGACCTCCATACGCGGGTGACGATCGAGGCGAGGCTGGTGACGACGACGAGCATGCCAAGAATCGTATAGAGGGGAGTCAGACGCCGCCCGATCTCATCGACGCCCGCGATCCCAATCGGATTGGTGAGTTGCGGAACATCGGTAAAGTACCCTTCCAACGGCCCCGGCTTGAACGCGGCGTAGATGAACCAGGACACAACGATCGTCGCGGCCACGATCGCGGCCACGCGCCAGCGGCGTGAGAGCGTCCGGCCGGTCGGAAAGAGAAATGCCAGCGACAGCAGGAGGCACTCGAAGCCGCTGATGAACGCGATGTTCGCTATCAATGCCAGCGCGCGTTGCCACAGCGCCGGATCGGCTCCGATCGTTGAGTCCACGATTCCGGCGGCGGCGATGCCCAATGCGATGGATGATCCGGCGCTGACGAGCAGCCAGCCGATCGCATGCCGGGGCTGGCGGGACACGATCACCGCGCCCACGACGGGATAGCCGAGCAGCAACGGCATCAGGTAGTAGCCGTCGCCCCAGTCCTCTGTGACCAGATACATGAGCCCCAGTGACAGGAGATAGGCGCTCACGCAGGCGCCAACGAGCCCCCCGGCGAGCCATCGCGCGCGACGTGCCGTCATCACCGGCCTGCGCTCGTTCGTGGTCGAGCCGTCGCACGCCCTGAAGGGCTGACCACTACAATCGTGCGCCACACCCGCTACTCCCTTCCTCTTTCGGCGCTCCGCAGCCAGATGGACACGTGCGCTGGCTGCATCGTCTCCTGCACGGTGGCGCACAACGCTGCCGCCAGAGTAACGAGGTCGACCTCATCGCGCACATGGCCACTGAACGCTTCGAGCGTCCGCGTTGCGTTGTACTTACGACGGAAGAAACGGCGGTCGACGGTGCGTTGAATGCGGGCGCGCAATGGGCGCGTCAAGGCAGCCACCACCAGGGTGGAGGCGGCGATGACCACTTGCGGCGCCGACCCGCCGGAGCCGACCAGGATCGCGGGTAGCAGGACCAGCAGCACGTACACCAGCCCGAGACTGAGCGTCAGCAGGCCGTACACCAGCGTGCGCCGGATCAGCACGTCGATGTCATAGAGCCGGTGCCGCAACATGGCGATGCCGATCGCCACGGGCAGCCCGATGATCACGATCAGAGGAAACAGGGCGAACAGCAGGTCGCCAGCCCAGTCCGTGCTGACGCCGAACGCGGCGGCGCCGATCTGCGATACGACAAAGGTGATGACCGAGCAGGCGAACCACAGTCCCACGACATACGCGAACCACTTGATCTGCTGGCGCGCCGCCCCCGTCGATCGTCGAAAGCGCAGCACAATTGAGAGCGCCGGAGCCACGACCAGCAGCGGCACGACGATGACCGCGGCAAGAGCCAGCGAAGCCTCAATCGGGGACATAACTCCCGTAATCGCCTCGACGTAGGCCGGGTTACGAAGCTCCGAGAACGGGAGAAACTCCTCGGCGAATGCAGCTTGAATGCACAGCACGGCGATCACCGCTCCAGCGATCCAGACGATGACTTGCCAGCGGCGGGAGAGCAGGCGGCCGTCAGGGAACAGCAGAAACGGGAAGGTGAACGTGCCGATTAACGCCGGAATCCATACGAACGACCCGATCCACGTAATCCAGAGTTCGATCAGCGTTGGGCTAACCGGCGTAGGGAGAGATTCGGAGACATTCAAGAGCGCCCAGCAGATGCCGAAGCCACAGTACAGCCAGCCAATCGGATTGCGTGGATGCCGCCATGCAATCAGGGCGCCGACTGTCGGCATTGCCAGCGTGGCCAGAGAAAACACCCACGCTTCAACGTCAAGGCCGGCCACGACGCCAGTGACGAGCGCAATCGCGACCGCAACCAGCCAGAGCAGCCCGGCCCCTAAAGATGACGTGGTCCGGCCACTCATGCCGTCGTCCTCCGGTCCCCCGGCGAGCCGGGAACTCGCAGCCACAGGGATACGTGGGCTGGCAGCATCGTCTCCACGACGATGTGACGCAGGTCGCGGTTCATCGCAGTGAGGTCAACGTCGTCTCGCAGCCAGGCAGAAAACTCCTCGATCATGCGCGCCGCGTCGTATCTGCGGCGGTAGAAGCGACGGTCCACCGCGCCCTGAATGCGGGCTCGCAGCGGCCGTCCCAGCGCGGCCACCGCCAGTGTGGAAATCGCGACTCCGATCGTCGAGTCATATCCGGCGACGGCGC
>DATKCN010000141.1:0-3909 GCA_035513175.1 Thermomicrobiales bacterium | reverse complement strand
AAAGTAGAGAAGCCTGTTGTTGCGTGACAAGTCAACGAGATCTTCAGCCCACGAGTTCAGGATTAGCTGTACGCGCTTGTTGTGGTCGTCCATCGCCAGCACGACGCCCTCACCTGCCACCATGAATCGGAAAAGAAGATTGAGAGACTATGTCAATAGCAGGAATGCTCAGACGCCGAAGATTCCTCGGTTTTGAGCCACACATTGCTCATATAGCACAATCTATAGGTAGTTGGCCAGACATCACGACAATACTAGCGCGATCAGCGCCCCGGCGATCATGATGCTGCCGACGGCGAGCTGGACCCATCCGGTGAAGCCGACCGTGCCCCTGGCGCGGTGAGCATCCCCGATGCCCCTCCAGTTGGTGACGACCACCAGTCCGAACAGCGCCGTCGAGAGACCGTAGGCGATCACCGCCAGCAAGAGCCATGTCTCACCGAGGTCCAGCGCGAAGACGATGACGACGAAGATGGCGGCCAGCAACGTCCCAGCGATGCGCAACAGTTCGGGCCGCAACTGTCTGGGCTGGTCATTCATCGCCTGTCTCCGCGCGCTTCCACAACCCCTGGGCAGGCACCCGCAATGCCCGGTTGAACTTGCTGGACGAATTCTCCCAGGCGATGGCCGCTGTCAGCTCGACCAGCTCGTCGTCATCGAAGTGCTGCCGCAGGCGGGCGAAGAAGGCGTCGTCGACATCCTGTCCGGTGATGGTCATGCGCTCGGCGTACTCCAGCGCCAGCCGCTCGCGCTCATCGTAGAGCGGGCTGGCGGCATAATCGTCCAGCGCTAGAATCTTCTCGTCCGGCAGACCGTGCGCGCTACCGACGGCAGCGTTGAGGTCCATTCAGAAGACGCAGCCGTTGATCGAGGCCACCCGCCGGTTCACCAGCGCGTGCAGCCCGCCATCCAGCAGGCCGGAGCCGCCCAGCCCGGTCCACATGGCCTGCGCGCCCCGCAGGATGGTCGGACGACGGGCATAGATGCGGTGATTCAGCAGCGGCGCGCCCCAACGCCTGGCCTGCGCCTCGAAGCCCGCCTTCATCTGCTGGGGGATGTCCCCCTCCAGATCGATTCCCGGAATGCGTGCCGTCATGCCTGCTCCTCGTCGTTCGGGTCTCTGTCTTGTCAGCCGGTTGTCCACTTGCCCAGCGTGCGGGCCGTCATCCGCTTTCGTCCGCAACATGATCTGTGTTGTGGAACTGGACCCCCTTGGCTTGTCATGCTGAACCGCAGTGAACATGTCATGAAACGGCCCCTCGGCTTGTCATTCTGAGGCCGCAGCCGAAGAATCTCTCAGCGTCGGATACCACAGGGTTCGCCCGACCAGTGGCCGGAGTCGCCGAGGCTCGGAGATGTTTCGCTGTGGCTCAAGATGACAAGGCAAACTACCTATTCCATGACAAGACCCCTGTGGTCGACTACTCAACTTGACAAAGATCGCGCATCGGCGCATGTCACAGTCCGTGTGGCCCAACACTCACGGTGACAAGAGCCCACCCCATTGATGAAACCGCACCGGCGCTCGCCGGGTCAGTCGCCCCGAACCAGCGCTAACTTACGGTATCGTTACACGGTTTGCGGGCAGCGTCGCGGGCGACGGGCGGGGAGAGGGCGGAACGCCATGCACATGCAGGATTCGATTCGGCTTGCCGAGCGCATGAGCATGCTCGGGACGGAGAGCGCGTTCGACGTGCTGGTGCGCGCACGGGCGCTGGAGGCGCAGGGGCGGCACGTCATCCACCTGCAACTGGGCGAGCCGGACTTCGACACCCCGGAGCATATCGTCGAGGCGGGGGTGCAGGCCCTGCGCTCCGGCGAGACGCACTACACCCCGGCGGCCGGCATCCCGCCCCTGCGCGAAGCGATCGCCCGCGAGATCAGCAAGACGCGCGGCATCGTCGTCGGCGCGGACCAGGTCGTCGTCACGCCCGGCGGCAAGCCGATCATGTTCTTCGCCATCCTGGCGCTGGCTGGACCGGGCGACGAGGTGATCTACCCCGACCCCGGCTTCCCGATTTACGAATCGGTCATCAACTTCGCCGGGGCCACGCCCGTGCCGCTGAAGCTGCGCGAGGAGCAGGGCTTCAGCTTCGCGCCCGAGGAGCTGACCGCGCTCGTCACCGACCGCACCCGGCTGGTAATCATCAACTCGCCGCACAACCCGACCGGCGGCGTCGTCAGCGGCGAGGCGCTCGACGAGCTGGCCCGGCTGGCGGTCGAGAAGAGCTTCATCGTGATGTCCGACGAGATCTACTCGCGCATCCTCTATGAAGGACACCACGAGAGCATCACCACCCGCCCCGGCATGCTGGAGCGCACGATCATCCTCGACGGCTTCTCGAAAACCTTCGCCATGACCGGTTGGCGGCTGGGCTTCGGTGTCATGCCGGAAGCGCTGGCGCAGCAGGTCACGCGCCTGGCGATCAACTGCAACTCGTGCGTGCCGGCCTTCACCCAACTGGCGGGCGTGGCAGCCCTCACCGGACCGCAGCAGCCGGTCGAGCGCATGGTGGCCGAGTTCCGCTCCCGCCGCGACGCCATCGTGGCCGGGCTGAACGACATCCCCGGCGTGACCTGCCTGACGCCGCCGGGCGCGTTCTACGTCTTCCCCAACGTCAGCTCGTTCGGCCAGCCGGCCGCCGCCATCGCCGACCGCTTGCTGAACGAGGGCGGCGTCGCGCTGGTGGCCGGCACAGCCTTCGGCAAGGCCGGCGAGGGCTACCTGCGCCTCTCCTACGCCAACTCGCTGGAGAACATCGAGATGGCGCTGGAGCGCATGCGAGAGGTGCTGGCGTGACGGTGGAACCCCTCCCCCCAACCCCCTCCCCCTCGGGGAGAGGGGGAATTGCTGACCACATTCCAACGGGTTCCCCCTTCCCTCGCAGGGAAGGGGGCTGGGGGGTCAGGTTCTCCCACGCGTCCCGCATCCCGCGTTCCGACTACGGCATTGAATCCCCGACCGCCCGATGACCGTCGTCGTCTACGCGCGCGTCGCCGTGTTCATGGCCGGGGTCGTGGGGCTGGGCATCGAGCTGGCGGCGGAGCGGCTGCTGGCGCCCGCCTTTGGCACCACGCTCGACCTGTGGTCGATCATCATCGGGCTGACGTTCGCCTTCCTGTCGGCGGGCTACGCCATCGGCGGGCGGGTCATCGACCGCACCCCGTCGCACCGCGTCATCAGCGCCTGCCTGCTGGCGACCGGCGTCTGGGGACTGGTGATCGCGCTGCTGGGCCGCTCGATCGTGTCGCAGATTCAGGAGTGGACGTTCGACTTCGGCGGCCTGCGGATGGGCATCTTCCTCTCCACTCTGATCCTGATTACCATCCCGCCGTTCCTGCTGGGCATCATCACCCCGTCGGCCATCCGCCTGACCGTGCCCCGCGTCGACGCGGCCGGATCGTCCGCCGGGGTCATCTACGCGCTCGGCACGATCGGCTCGCTGATCGGCACCTTCGTGCCGGTCCTCGTCCTCATCCCCCGCATCGGTGTGCGGCGCACGTTCCTTACCATGGCAGCCATCGCGCTGCTGACCGGCGCCATCGGCCTGACCCGCCTCGTGCGCGACAAGCGGGTAGCGGATAGCGGGTAGGGGTTTGGTTGCCCAGGTCGATGGGATGCGTGTGACCCATGGGCGCTCGAATATTCGTTCTCCTACCCGCTACCCGCCATCCGCTACCCGCTCGAAGTCCGCGATCAGCGTCCCAATCCCCGCCGAATGCTCGCCCTCGTGGAACACGAGATTGACGACGGCGTTGAGCAGCGTCCAGCCCGGGGTGTGGTTGTCCGGGTGTGAAGGCAGGCGTCGCGCGAGCGCCGCGTCCTCCTCGACCTGGCCGAGGTGTTCCAGGAAGCGCCGCATCGAGCGGTCGAAGACGGCGGCAAGACGCTCGACGGGCGGATATTCG
>DATKCN010000140.1:0-2656 GCA_035513175.1 Thermomicrobiales bacterium | reverse complement strand
AGCCAGGCAGCCCATCACCATTCCGGGAGGGAGGTGGAGAATGCGGGCGCCCGGAGCGAAGATGGCGACAAGGTCAGCGGTGGTCAGCCCTTCCCAGGGGTGCAGGGCCACGGGCGGCGGGGCGCTCGACACCTGTGCGAGGAAGAGCGCGGCAGCCGCGACGTTGTCTTCCAACGCGAGGGGGAGCTGCTGAGAGCCGTCCCCGTTCACAGGGATCCTCGGCAGCCGCGCGAGCCGACCGAGTGCCTCGGTGATGCCCCGGCCCGCGCCTTGTACGGACGTAGGGCGGTACAGCACGGTCTCCGGCGCTCCCAGTCCTGAGGCAGCCATCCGCGCCAGTGCACTCTCGCCATCGGCCTTCGACTGAGCGTATGGCGAAAGCGGGCGGCAGTCAGCTGACTCGTCCAGCGGATCGCGGCGGCCCTGCACCGCTGCGCTACTCACATGCACCAGCCGTCGCACACCCGCGTCGGCGCACGCGCGGCTGAGGACCGCCGGCCACACGACGTTCGCTGCGTACAGCGCCTCGAAATCGCTGCTCGCTGGGGCGGCGGCGCCGGCGGAGTTGATCGCCCGGTCGTGTCCTCGCAACGTCTTGACGCAGTCGCTGTAAGCTCGGGTGTTGCCTTGGATCCAGCGAGCGGCGTCGCGCTCGGGGTCATCGCGGCGGCAGCGTGGGACATGCGGATGGGCGACCGCCTGGACCCCGCCCCCCTCGACTCGTGCTCTGCGCACGACCGCGCGACCGATGAACCCGGTGCCGATGAGCGCGATCCCCGCCGGGTTCCCGCCCACCTGTCATCGTCTCCGGCTCATCCGTGTCCCCGGGCGTCTGCTGTGGTGAAGCGGACGACTTGGCGACTCCGCACGCCTGTGAAGATCCTAGCGCGGCGGCCCGGCGGCGATGCATTCCTAGACGCAATACGGAAAGCCAGCTTTGAGTCACCATCAACCATAGCAAAACGCGCTCAAGACTTTTTGCATCAGCGTCGAGTAAGACGAAATGAATTCCGCCGCGTCTCGCCCAAGGACGCCGATCCCCCGCCCGACGCGCTTGGTCGTTGTCATCGTTGCGTCCCTCACCATGGTTCTGGGTCTGCCGTCTCTTGCCGCCGAGGCCGCACCCAAGCCAAACGCGGAGCGGACCGCGACCAACAAGTGCGAAAAGGCAAACGGAACGCTGCCCTGGTGGTGCCGCACCGTGCCGTCGGAGGAAGAACCCGCGCCGGACGACGGCGACCCCGCGCCGGACGACGGCGACGCCGCGCCGGACGATGGCGACCCCGCGCTGGGAGATGGCGACCCCGCGCCGGATGATGGCGACGCCGCGCCGGATGATGGCGACGCCGCGCTGGGAGATGGCGACGCCGCGCTGGGAGATGGCTCCGAGCCGAGCGACGTCTTCGTGGTGCCCGCCACGATCGACTCCACAGGGACCCGGGATGTCACCGCGCAGCTGTCAGAGTTCCTTGCCGCCGTCCCCGATGGGGCGACGGTGTCCTTCCTTCGCGATGGCCACTACCGCGTCGAGGGCACACTGAAGCTGCATGGCCGCCACGGCCTGACCCTGGAAGGCAATGGCGCGACCATACGCGCCACCACGACAGGCCACAGCCACCGCGCCCACTGGCAGATCGTCGGGGGCTCGGACCTGGTGATGCGGAACATGACCATCATCGGGCCTCACAACGGGGGGTACGTCGACGAACTGCAGTACCAGCACGCAGTGGATCTTCGAGGAGTGTCCGGGGTCCACGTGAGCCGCGTCAGCGTTCAAGGGGTATACGGGGACTGCGTGTACATAGGCCTGGGGCTCGACAGCAGGCTGAGCTGGTCGGAGCGCATCCGGGTGACCGAGAGCGTCTGCCAGGACAACGGCCGTCAGGGAATCGCCATCGTGGCGGGCCGGGACGTCGTGATCGGCGCCAACCGCCTGACCAGGATCGGCCTGATGCCCTTCGACATCGAGCCCAACGGTGTCGGCGACGGGGCCGATGGCGTGACGATTATCGGCAACATGGTGGGGACCTCCCGCCAGTGGTTCTTCGGAATCGTCGGCGAGGCGCCGGTGCGCAACGTCACGGTAGCGGGCAACTCGCTCGTAGGGCGCTCGATGTCAATCCTGCTGCAGCTCGAGGGGACGCAGCGGATCAGCAACGTCACGATCCGCGACAACGTCAGCGATCAGGGGCAGTGGTACAACGGCGACGGCTCGGTGATATCCGCGCACCGCGTCGACGGCCTCACGGTCACGGGCAACCACCAGCCTGCTGCCGGGTCGACTCAGGTGTTCGTATCAGCGACCAGCTCGTGCCGCGTGCTGGTGAGCGGCAACACCTTCCCGGGAGGCGGTGACGTGCTTCGCAGTCTGTCGCCCTCCTGCTGAGCCGGGGACGATCCCAGCCACAGGCTATGTCTTGCGCGAGCTCGACGAGCAGGGCGGACGCGGGCTTCGTCGCGGCCGCATGGATGATCAGGGGTGGATGCCCTAGTTCGGGCGCAGACCATCGCCAGTTCGTTCATCAGCGCGATGCTCACCAACCGGAATGTGTTCTCCAGGAGCTGGCAAGCTCCCGTCGCTCGGCAACTCGACACCCTGTGCACCCCATCGGAGAGTTGCGCGGAACGCGGCCCCCACCTTGGTTGATCGATGCGC
>DATKCN010000139.1:0-3108 GCA_035513175.1 Thermomicrobiales bacterium | reverse complement strand
ACCGCGTCGTCGAGCGCCTGGCTCGCGCCGCCGCCCAGGCTCATGTTCGCGGTCGCCGGCAGGATCGCATTGGCGGTCACCCAGTCGACGCCCTGGATGACGCCCGACGTGGTGCCGGTGCCGCCGCAGCCGAGCACCTTCACCCCCGTGAGCGGCGCGCCCGGCGCGACGCCAACGACGTCGACCGTATTGTCGCGGGCCGCGACGGTGCCGGCGACGTGCGTCCCGTGGCCGTTGCAATCCCGATTGGGACCACTGGCGAAGTTGACGTGGTTGACGACGTTGAGGTCCCGGTGCCCGGCATCGACGCCCGTGTCGATGATGTAGGCGTTCACGTTACCGATGGAACCCTCGCCGTCGCCCGCCTTGGTCGAGCTCTCGGTCGCGCCGATGCGCTGGATGCCCCATGGGATGACCTGCCCGCCGTCGTCGCCGCCGCCGCCCGGACCAACGCCCGGCGGGGGGCCCTGGACGATCGCCATCACCCCGTCGGCTTCCACGTAGCGCACCATCGGGTGGCTCTCCATTGCCGCGATCTGCCGCGTGGTGAGGCGGGCGGCGAAACCGCGGATGGTGGCGCTGTAGACGTTCGTCGCGCTGAACCTGTGTGCGGCCTCCAGCGCCTGCACCGCGCCCACGACGTTCCGGTCCTGGTAGTCCCACGCCTCTGGATTGGCGCTCATGCGCGCGTCCGGCGCGTAGGCAGCCGCGTAGTTCTCGAACGGCGCGCGATCATCGAAGACGACGATCACCGGGAACGTGGCGCCCGCCTGCGGCGCCACGGCCATCATGGCTGGCGCGCTCACGAGCGCGGCCAGCAGCCCTGCCAACAGCACGCGTCTGGTCATGCCCTCCTCCTGATCCTGCGAAGACGGAAAACCCACGGGACTCATCGCCCCGTGGGCCTCTCTGCCACGGTACGCCTCAGCAGCGTACCGCGCTTCCCCAAACGGCCTTGCGACAGTCCTCGCTCATCCGTCCTCCAGGAATTTCGACAGGGGCCCCTGAGCAATCGCCAGGCCGACACCTTCATCCGGGCAATTCCCGTAACCCACTGGTTGCGCGTTGCTTGCGGGCGCACAAATCCGTAACGCGCTTACGATTCTGCGCCCGTGTGCCACAACGAGGCAACGCGCCACAAAATCGAGCGCGTCTGGTCATGCCATCCTCCTGATCCTGCGAAGACGGGGAGCCGCAGTCCCATCCGGCAAAGCCGGCGGGGGCCGGATACTGGGCGCCAGCACCGGCCGTGCCGCGTTGAGATATCACGGTTGGGCCGCCCCAGTCAAATCGGAGGGGAGAGGGAGGCGGCGCCGGGCGGGACGGGCGGACGGGGGTGGAAGGACGGGGCCGGCCTGGCCTCACCCCGCCATCTCGACCATGCGCTGGCGGCCGCCGCGGGAGTAGTCGATGCCGAGCGTCTTGATCTTGTAGTTCATCACCCGCGGGCTGATCGACAGCAGCTCGGCGGCGTCCTTCTGCACCCAGTTCGACATCTTCAGCGCCTCGATGATCGCCTGGCGCTCGATCTCCTCCAGCGCGATCCCGGTCGGCGGGATCTTGACGACCGGGCTGGCGTCGCCCGACGGCTGGGTGGTCGTCAGCTCGCCGAGGCTCAGGTCCTGGCTCGAGAGCTGCGGCCCCTCGGTCAGCAGCACGGCGCGCTCGATGGCGTTCTCCAGCTCGCGGATGTTGCCCGGCCAGTTGTAGCGCATCAGCAGCTTCTGCGCGTCGTTCGAGATCCCCTCCACGCGCTTCTTCAGCTCGCCGGCGAACCGGCGCAGGAAGAACATCGCCAGCGCATGGATGTCCTCCTTGCGCTCGCGCAGCGGCGGCATCTCGACCGAGACGACGTTGAGGCGGTAATAGAGGTCCTCGCGGAACAGACCCGCCGCGACCATCTGCTGGAGGTTGCGGTTGGTCGCCGTGATGAGCCGCACGTCCACGCGCAGCGTCCGGGTGCCGCCGAGGCGCTCGAATTCGTGCTCCTGGAGCACGCGCAGGATCTTGGCCTGCGTGTTCTGGCTCATGTCCCCGATTTCGTCGAGGAACAGGGTGCCGCCGTCGGCCTGCTCGAAGCGGCCCACCCGCTGCTTGTCGGCGCCCGTGAACGCTCCCTTCTCGTGCCCGAACAGCTCGGATTCGAGCAGGTTCTCCTGCAGCGCCGCGCAGTTGACCTTCACGAAGTTGCGCGCCGCGCGCAGGGAGTTGTGGTGGATGGCCCCCGCGATCAGCTCCTTGCCCGTCCCCGTCTCCCCGCGGATCAGGCAGGTCGTGTTGCTCTTGGCGACCTTCTTCACGATCCCCAGCACCGACTGCAGCGCGCCGCTCGCCCCCACGATCCGCTCGAAGTCGTAGATGTCCCCCTGCGTGTGGCGCAGGTACTCGATTTCGTGCTTCAGGCGGCGGTGCTCGATCGCCTTGGCGATCTTCAGCTCCATCTCCTCGATCTCGAACGGCTTCTGCACGTAGTCGAACGCGCCGATCTTCATCGCCTCGACGGCGGTATGGATCGACCCGAAGGCCGTCATCAGGATGACCGCCGTGTTCGGCTGGAGCGACTTGGCCGTACGCAGCACGTCCATCCCGTCGCTGCCGCCCATCTTGAGGTCGCTCAGCACGACGTCGTACTGCCCCTCATGAAGCTTCTCGATGGCGACGTTGCCGTTCGGCGCCTCGTCGACGTCATGGTGCGCGTCGGCGAGCGCGCGCACGATGCCGCGGCGGAGTGAATCGTGATCGTCTGCTACGAGTATCCGGCCCATTGAGTGCCTCTTCTTGATTCAGAACGCAGAATGGTGACTCAGAATGCCTGCATTCTTCGTTCTTCAGTCTTCGCTCTACGTTTCCCCGCCTACCGGAACAACTGGTGGCTGCTGACGACCGGCAGCGTGACCCGGAAGCGCGTCCCCCCGGTGGGCCGTGCGCTGACATCGATGCGGCCGTCGTGCGCGTCCACGATCTTGCGCACGATGGCCAGCCCCAGCCCCGATCCCTTCGGTTTCGTCGTGAAGAACGGGCTGAACGCGCGCTCCATGACGTCGGCCGCCATGCCCGGCCCGTTGTCGCTGATTTCCACCTGGATGAGCGGCACGGCGTTCGGTTCGG
>DATKCN010000138.1:0-3982 GCA_035513175.1 Thermomicrobiales bacterium | reverse complement strand
GCGGGCCTGTTCAAAGGCGCCACCTGGTGTGTCGTGCCGAGCGTGCGAGCCAGCGAGGCAGCGGTGCAGACGGTTCTCGGCATCATCAGCGCGCTGGAAGCCGAGCCGCTGTTTATCGACGCTCACGAACATGACGGACACGTTGGTGGCATAAGTCATCTGCCATTCTTACTGTCCATCGCGCTCATGGGATCTGTCAGCCGCGACCCGTCCTGGCGCGACATGAAGCACTTGACGGCCGGCGGGTTTCGCGATGTTTCACGCCTTGCGGCAGCCAGCGCCGACATGCATCGCGACATCTGCGTTACGAACCGCGAGGCGATCCTGCGCTGGGTCGATCAGACCATCGAGGAGCTGCAGCAGACTCGCTCGCTGATCGCTGCCGGAACCGCGGAAGCAGACGAGGCGTTGTTGGAGCGGTTCAACCAGGCTCGCGATGCGCGCGCCGAGTGGGCAACCGCCGAACGGCGCGCTGGCGGCCTCGTGCAGGATACGGACGACGAATTGACACACACGACCATGGGCGAGCAGATGGGTCAGATGCTCATGGGTGGCATGTTCCGCCGCCGCCCGCGAATGAATGGCTCTGGAACGCGCGGGCGCAAGGTGCGCGCCGAACGACAATAGCTCTACGGTACGAGCGCCCAGTGGCGTGGCAACGCGTAATGGTAGAGCGCGCGAGTCGGTTTCCCAAACGCGCGAATGCGTCCCCGATCCTCGCGCTGGATTTCAGCGTAACTGTTCTGCACCTGGATAATGCGCTTTTCCTTGAGATTCAGGACAATCAGCCCTGCCTGACAGGGCTGCGTACTCGCGCGTCGCGTCGGATCGTTGTACACGCGAAATGGTGGCCAGTCCGCGGATGGAGCGCTTCGGAAGCACGCCTCGATCGCGCTGGTGTCCTCCCTGACGTTGTGCTCATCAAAGACGGCCAGTCCGGTCTGCACGTTCACGACGAACTGTTCGTCGTAACGACTGGTGTGTGCCAGCAGCGTCGCCAGCGACTCCGGCTCCGTCGCGCACGCTGCGACCAGCATCTTTATGGCGTGTCCTGGACCAACGAAGCTCGTTGTTCCATTGAGATCGGCGACCGTGAATCGGATAAGTGCCACGTGAATCACCTCGAAACCCAGCGAATTCGTGCCTGTGCTGCTCAGCCCCAACTCGCCCCGGCGACCAGGCCAACCGAAAACTGTATCACACCGTCCGACAGAGGCGAATGGTCCGACGACCGCGACGGTGCGATCAGGCTGGAGTGTCGTACACTTCGTACAGTGATCGGCCTGCACCCGTCTGCCCGCAGCCGTCCACCGCACTGGCCACAAGGAAGTGACGTTCAGTTAACCCGCGACCCCGCGTCCACAATGGGTCCAGAGGATGCCGATCATGCCGGACAAGCGCTACACGAAGGTCGAAGAAGAAATCATTCAGATTCTGGACCGCCTCGAAAGTGAAGAGCCCGCGCCGTCACGACCGCACCTCCGAGTTGTGCCATCCCGACCCCGTCGGCCTCGGCGAATTCAGATTCGCCGGCCTCGCCTCGACACCCGCCCTGCCTGGTTCTGGCTAGCGCTTTCGTTCGGGCTTGCCGCCGGCGCGTACTTCGCTCGAGACATCGCCAGCACGCTCGCCTTGCTACTGGCGATTGGGAGCATCTGCGCCTTCTTCGCGCCGCTCTTTTCCCGGAGGCACGGCGGCGCGCCGCTCGCGGGTCCAACAACCACCAAGATGTGGAGAGGTAAGGACATCTCCTTTGGTCCTCCACCGCGCGCCGGGGCGGGTGATCGCGCCCGGCGGTGGATAGGCAACCGCCGCAGCGGCCCACGCTGAAACACACAGAAGCGCGTTCTCGCGACACACGTGCTAGGATACGTCGCTTTCGTCGCCCGGCCGCCGGTCGCGGAAACGACATTGACCAGGCGCGCCGTACCAGCAGAAACGGTCGGAATACATGCCGCGCGTGATCAGCAACGTCGTGGACACCTACGTGTTCCGAAAGAGCAGCGTTGGCGCTCAGTTCCTGGTCTTGCGAAAGCGCGGCGACGATCCGGCAGGCGACCTCTGGCAATCGATTCACAGTCACGTCGCGAGCGGCGAGACGGCAATCGGCGCGGCACGCAGAGACCTGCTGGAACGCACGGGACTGACTCCTGCTCGTCTCTTCACTGCTGACTACATCGGCCAGTTCTACGATCACGTCGGGGACACGATCGTGCTCGCGCCAACGCTGGCCGCACTCGTCGATTCATCAGCTCGCGTCACACTCTCGGCCGACTTCGTTGACTACGCGTGGTGTGACCTCGAGGAGACGACGTCGCGCCTCCTCTGGACGACGCATCGATGGGCCGTTCGCCACATCTACGACGTTATCGTCTCGGGTGACGCTGAGGCTGAACTGTACGCCATTTAGTCGCGTGGGGCGGGCCGGCACGTCAGACAATGGGGTATACTACCACTAGTTGCCGGCCTGCTTTTCGGGCCGGCTTTTGTGTCACCCCGCTTGAGAAGGGCCGCCACGATGCCATCGTTTCAGATCGTGTCCGACCTGCGTCCAACGGGCGACCAACCGATCGCGATCGAAAAGCTCGAAGACGGTCTAAAACGCGCGCTCCGTCATCAAACCCTCCTGGGTGTCACCGGATCCGGCAAGACATTCACGATGGCAAACGTCATTCAGAGCGTTCAACGACCCACGCTTGTGCTCGCTCACAACAAGACCCTTGCCGCGCAACTGTACAGCGAATTCAAGGAGTATTTTCCTAACAACGCCGTCGAGTACTTCGTGTCGTACTACGACTACTACCAGCCCGAGGCGTATATCCCGCGCACTGACACGTACATCGAGAAAGACGCTCAGATCAACGACGAGATCGACAAGCTTCGTCACGCGGCGACGCGCGCGCTCCTGTCGCGCGACGATGTGATCATTGTCGCCTCCGTATCGTGCATCTATGGTCTCGGCTCGCCATCCGATTATGAGGAACAGGTTGTGAAGCTGCGCCGAGGACAGGCGGTTCGACGCGACCGCGTCCTCCGGCACCTGATAGACATTCAGTACGATCGTAACGACATGACACTCGTGCGAGGGACGTTCCGCGTCCGTGGAGACACAATCGAAATCTATCCCGTCTACGAGGAGATCGCCCTCCGCGTTGAGTTCTTCGGCGATGAGATCGACCGCATCGTGGAGCTTGACGCTCTCACCGGTGAGATCCTCGCCGAACGCGATCGCATCGACGTCTTTCCGGCGAAGCACTTCGTCACGACGAGCGACAAGCTGGCGATTGCCGTTGCAGACATCGAGACCGAACTGGAGCAGCGGCTGGAGGAACTGGAAGCCCAGAATCGTCCCCTGGAAGCGGCCCGACTCCGCCAGCGCACCAGGTACGACATTGAGATGATGCAGCAGGCCGGGTACTGCGCGGGCATCGAGAACTACTCGCTGCACTTGTCGAGGCGCCTGCCCGGGCAGCAGCCGTGGACGCTGCTTGACTACTTCCCCGCCGACTTTCTGCTGTTCGTTGACGAGTCTCACATCTCGCTGCCACAGGTTCGCGGCATGTATTCAGGGGATCGCGCACGCAAGGACGTGTTGATCGAGCATGGATTTCGACTTCCGTCGGCGCGCGACAACCGACCTCTGACGTTTTCTGAATTCGAGGCCCATGTGCGCCAGGCAGTATACGTGTCTGCGACGCCGGGGCCGTACGAGATGGAACACTCGGAGCAGGTCGTCGAGCAGATTATTCGTCCAACTGGACTCGTTGATCCCGCCATTTCGGTGCGTCCGACCAAGGGCCAGATTGATGATTTGATCCACGAGATCACCGAGCGCGTCGCGGTTGGCGAGCGCGTGCTTGTCACGACGCTGACATCGGTTGTTCGGGTTGTACGAGGGGACATTCGCGAGCGCGAGAATCTCGCCGCTGCGCACGTCGAGCGCGACCAGTCCGCCCGCCTTTGCCCGGTGCTGCAGCACCGC
>DATKCN010000137.1:0-22331 GCA_035513175.1 Thermomicrobiales bacterium | reverse complement strand
CATCGGCCCGTCCTCGGTTGGAGCGACAACTTCGACGCGGTGAGAACCGATCGAATACTCCACACCCCTTGCATGTTCGACGTTGGCCGTGCCGCCAGCAGCTGATGAATCTCGTCCCAGGAGCCCCGTGTACCGGGCCGTCGCCACGTCCAGCTCACAAACCGCGACGATGAGTGAACTAACGCCACGCGCTCCGTTAGCGTGACGCGCTCCGTCGGCAGGAACCCGGAGAGAGCGCTCCGTCTCGTCCTCGATGACGAACGGAATGGCGCCGGCGTTTACTCCGTCGGGCATGACGGACTTCCAACGAATGTCGACGCCGTCCGGACGCTTGCGTCCTCCCTGGACAGGACCGTTCATGGCGACTCCGGCGGCGCTTGCTGTGGCCTGGACGGCCGCGACGTCACTCGCGCCAAGCGCGAAGTCGACCAGCCCGCCACCGTTCGCCAGGTGACGATGCCAGCGGTGCGTCTCGACGCTGCCCGGCCTCGGCTGCTCGTAGAACGCGATGAGCTCCAGATACGTGCCGTCCTGAAACGGAATCAGCGCGTTGTGCGTAAACCGTGGGTGTCGACCGCCCGGCGTTACCGTGAATCCCAGTCGCTCATACTGCTCGACAGCGACTTCGAGATCATTCGCTAGTATGACGACGTGATCAATACCAGTCAGCATCAGCTGTCCCTTCCGTCGATGGCTGCGAGCCGCGAGCCCCGGACCAGGTCGATTGTAACGGGTGCCCGCGACGTGCGGCGCGCTCACGAGGCGATCGCGCCGTCGTCCTCGTCAGCATTGGATACAATCGCGAGAGGAGCGAGCGTCGCCGAAGTCTGTGAGATTGCATGTCTGCTTCGCTAACAACCAGAGTTCCCATGTTGGCGATGGCGCTAGCGTTCGCGCTGGTCCTTGGCCTGCTGGCATGCACGGGTCCCGAGCGGCGTGGCGCGGTGGACCCGACGTTCACGCCGACCCCCTCGTCAACGCCGACCGAGGTTCCTCCGTCCTCAACCCCCACCGCGACTCAGGAGCCTACGGCGACCGCATCGCCGACCCCCGAGCCAAGCCCGACGCCCACCGAGGTTCCCGCTACCGCAACCGCGGACACATCTCCGACGACGGGCTCGGCGCCGACGGTCGCGGTCACCCCGACCGTCGAGGACGCGGGGCTGGCCGGGGAGCTTGCCACGCTGTCCGAGTTGCAGGCCCCGGGCTACGAAGTTCAAGAAGAGGGAACGCGCAGCGCCCAGGAGTTGGCCAACGCGTACGCTGAGCCCGGCGCTCATCTGCAACGCTTGCAGGACTGGGGCTTCGAGCAGCATGTCTTCCGCGCGTTCGTGCGGCCCGGCGGCGTGGACGGAGACATAGAGCCGGACTACATCCTCGTCACAGTCAACATGTACGGCAGCGACGAGCAGGCGCTGGAGGCTCTCAACTGGCTGTTCCGGTCATGGACGGTTCAAGGCGCGACCGAGGTCGACGCGCCCAACGTGGGAGACAGTAGCGTCGCGATCACCGTGCTGACTGCCGGCGGGCAACCATCCGCGTCGGTGTACGTGCAGCGCGAGCGGTACGTGTATATCTTCTTCGCCGAAGGGGGCGAACCGCTGCCGATGGTCCAGGGTATTGCCGAGCGAGTCTTCGCCCGCTGACGACCCCTGCCACGAATCAATCCCGGCACACGCGTGGTCATCCTGCGATATACTTTGTGAGGAACATCACAAGTTCCCCGACACGCGCCATCAGGCGCGGGGACGCACGACGCCGTGTACTGAGGAGCTAGCGATGACGCTGCAATCCGAACGAGTCCTGCGAACGAATGGTCTGCTGGCCGAGTACTCCATCGGGCGAGCGCCGTCCGGCGAGTGGTTCGCGCTTGGCGCCATCCGCAGCGAACTGCCTGGCCGGGACCAGCCCGCGTGGTTGCTGGTCGGCGCCGGAGCGTCCGCCGATGCGGCGGTCAGCACCCTGCTGCAGCAGATGGAGATCGAGGCGCGGCGTCTCGGGGCGGACTGATCGAGCTCCCGCTGGGCGATCGCGCATGGCTGAATACGCGCATCGGATATAGTACGGCTTCTGATGGATGACATCACTTGAACGGAGCCGCGCATGACCCAGGTCGGTCTCGTATTCAGCGGTCGCTATCTCCAGCACAACACGAACCCTTACCGCTTGCCGCTCTCGGGTGGCCGGTTGCCGTTTGTCGAGTCGGTCGACCATCCTTCGAACCCCCGCCTCGTCGAGCGCACAATGAAGCTCGTCGACATGTCCGACATCAACCGGCACATTCTGCCGATTTCCCCGTACGCTGCGCCCGTTGAGGCTGTAATGACCTATCACACCCCCGAGTACGTCGAGCGCGTCAGGCAGCTCTGCGCGTCCGGTGGCGGCGACGCCGGCCAGGGCGCTCCTGTCGGCGCGGATTCGTTCGACATCGCGCTGCTGGCCGCGGGTGGCGTGATGGCGGCCGTCGACGTTGTCATCACGAGCGACGTGTCACGCGCCTACGCGCTCGTGCGCCCACCCGGTCACCACGCGATGAGCGACACAGGCATGGGCTTCTGCGTGTTCAACAACGTCGTCATCGCGGCTCGCCACGCGCAGAACACGCACGGCGTTGCGAAGATCCTCATTCTCGACTGGGATGTCCACGACGGGAACGGAACACAGGATGCGTTCTACGACGACCCGAACGTGCTCTTTTTCTCCATCCACCAGGATGCGCTCTACCCCGAGCAATACGGATTGATCGAACAGTCAGGCGCCGGGCCTGGCGAAGGACACACGGTCAATGTCCCGCTTCCGGCCGGCAGTGGGGATGCCGCGTATCAGACGGTCATGAATGAGATCGTGGAACCGATCGCCCGGCAGTTCGCCCCCCAGCTCATCATGGTCTCGGCCGGGCAGGACGCGTCATGCGCTGACCCGCTCGGGCGCATGAGCGTCACCGCCGGAGGGTATCGGCGGCTGACGGGCGTGATGGCGAGCCTGGCCAGCGAGCTGTGCGATGGGCGCATCGTGCTGGCACAGGAAGGGGGATACGCTGAGACGTACGCCCCGTACTGCACCCTCGCGATCCTGGAGGCGCTGACCGGGCATTCGGGGTGCTTCGAGGAGCCGGTCGCTCAGGAGCGGGCCGACCGCTGGCCATCTTCGCGTGTCGTGGGACATGATGCTCGCGCCGCTATCGATTCCGCGAAGGAGCATCAGCGGAGTTGGTGGACTCTGACGTAGAAATAGCGCAGTCGGCGAGCCCACGATCCGCCGGACCGCGCAGTGGATGTTTGCTCGGCACACCCGTCCGTCGTGGAAACTGCGCGGGCGTCGAGCCGCGCTTGTCGATCGCGACGACCGAGGAGCCCTCGATCAGGCGGGTGTTGACGGGCCGCTCACGACCACGGAGCATGCGAATGGCGTAGCGCGCCTCCACGAATTCTTCCGCGATGTCCGCTCCCTTCGGTAGAATCGCGATCCCACCGAGCGCGACGAACGGCAATACCAGTTCGGCCAAGACTGGCAGGCGGGCGACTGCCCTCGCGGTGACGACATCGTACCGGTCACGATGCGCGGGATCACGCGCCAACTCCTCGGCCCGCCCCTGCAACGCGGTGACGTTGTCGAGTCCCAGCGCGGCGCTCGCCTCAGCGAGGAACGCCACCTTTTTGGCGGTTGCATCCAGCAGCACCACCCTCGTGCCAGGTCGCGCGATCGCGATTGGCAGGCCAGGCACGCCTCCCCCGGACCCGACGTCGAGCAGCGTTGCGGCGTCCTCGGGAACGAGCGCCAGCAGCGCCAGCGACTCGATCAGCATCCGCTGCTCGAACTCGACCGTATCGGTGATGTGCGTGAGATTGAACTGCAGGGTCGCTGCGAGCAGCAGCTCGCGGTACAGCGCAAGCCGGTCGATCGCCGTCGCGTCGAGCGCGAGTTCTGCCTCTCGCGCAAACGACTCGAGCCGGGAAAGCGCTGTCACGTTCGCGTAACGACCAACGCCGGGACTTCCCGCCGAGCGCACACATCGCGGGCGGCGCTGACCAGATCGTTGACGGACAATCCGGCCTGGGCGCGAAGCGAACCCTGCGACGCGTGATCGAGGAAGCGATCCGGTATGCCCAACGACCGGACGGGGATGCTGACATGCTCGCGCGCCAGCAGCTCGAGAACCGCCGATCCGAAGCCACCGGCCAGCGCACCCTCCTCGATCGTGACAAGCGCTCCTGTCGTGGACGCCCACTTCACGATGAGCGCCTCGTCGAGCGGCTTGACAAAGCGCGCGTTGATGACGGTCGCCGAGACGCCCTCCTGGGCGAGGAGGTCGGCCGCGTTTTCTGCCGTGAGCGTCATCGTTCCAAGCGCGAGCAGCGTTACGTCCCGGCCCTCGCGGATGACCTCGCCACGTCCGATCGGCAACGCGTAGGGCGTGTGGTCGATCGCAACGCCGGTGCCGGAGCCGCGTGGATATCGCAACGCGATCGGACCGTCCGTGTGCTCGACGGCGGTCACAAGCATGTTGCGCAGCTCCGCCTCGTCCCGGGGCGCCATCAGCACCATGTTCGGCAGGCAGCGCAGGTACGCGATGTCGTAGGAACCGTGGTGCGTCCGTCCATCATCGCCAACCAGCCCGGCGCGATCCATGGCAAAGATCACCGGAAGCTTCTGAATGCACACATCATGGATAACCTGGTCATAGGCCCGCTGCAGGAATGTCGAATAGATCGCCGCAACCGGTCGCAGCCCCTGGCAGGCCAGCCCCGCTGCAAATGTGACCGCGTGCTGCTCGGCAATGCCGACATCGAAGAAGCGGTTCGGATGCTGTTTCGCGAACGGCAGCAGACCGGTGCCGTCCGGCATCGCCGCCGTAATCGCGACGATGCGCTCGTCGTCGCGCGCCAGCTCAGTGAGCGTCTCCCCGAATACGTCCTGGTACTTCGGCGGCTGCGGCGCGGACGGGCCGCTCGTCACGACCTTGGCCGCGTGGTGCTTGAATGGGTCACTCTCGGCCCAGGCAAACCCTTTGCCCTTAGCGGTGATCGCGTGCACGAACACCGGTCCATCGAGGTGTTTTGCCTGCTCGAACACCTCGATCAAATCCGCGATGTTGTGGCCGTCAACCGGACCGACGTACGTGAATCCAAGCTCTTCCCAGATCATCGTGTGGTAGACGAACTCCTTGAAGGAATCCTTCATGCGCTTGCCGAGCTCGACGAACAGATCGCCCTGCGGCAGGCGCTGCAACAGGCGCTCGAACTCCGCCTTCGCCTTGTTGTACCGCTCGTCCGTCCGCACGCGCGAGAGATACTTCGAAACCGCCCCAACGTTCGGCGCGATGCTCATCTCGTTGTCGTTGAGGACGACGATGAAGGGAACCTGAAGACTGCCGGCGTTGTTGAGCGCCTCGTACGCGATGCCGCCCGTTAGTGCCCCATCGCCGATCACCGCGATTGCGCGCCCGGGCTGGCCCGCGAGATGGTTGCCGATTGCCATGCCCAGCGCCGCCGACACGCTGGTGCTGGCGTGGCCAGCCCCGAATGCGTCGTGCTCGTTCTCCTCACGCTGCAGGAAGCCGGACAGCCCACCCTCCTGCCGGATCGTTGCGAACCTTTCGCGACGCCCGGTGACCAGCTTGTGCGGGTAGCCCTGATGCCCGACATCGAAGACGATGCGGTCGACGGGCGAGTTGAAGACGTAATGGAGCGCCAGTGTCAGCTCGGTCGAGCCGAGGTTGGACGCAAAGTGACCGCCGTTGCGGCTGGTGACCACGTGAATCTCGTCGCGAATCTCGCGGGCAAGCGCCTCAAGCTCACGGATTGACATCGCCTTGAGGTCGGCCGGCCCTGATATTCTGTCAAGATACATTGAGTCATCCTCCATGACGCGGCTGGCGGCGGGCGACTGGCGCCCCGTACCCCGGCAGCGTGGACGCCGGGTGACGTTGTGCACGAGGCATGCCGCGCGCGTGCGATGGTAACAAGCCCGCTGCGAGACCGTCAATCGCGAGCACGGTCGCTGGTAGTGAAACACCGCGCGACGCCACCGGTTATACGCTATTCAGACATCGGCACGCTGTTGATGGCCGTTCGCTGGCGAACAGAACGGACGACCGCTGTTCAGTGGCGCGATATCGGTGACACCGACTCCAGCCCAGGCGTTATGTGCCGACTCGATTCTCGGCGTGCGATTCCAATGCGGTCGGAAACGGGCCGGATCGGACGCCCAATCGAAAATCGATGCGTGTCGCGCGGCACTAGAGTGCCAGCGCGACTTCTCGCAACGCCCTGAGCCACAACCACGCGAGCAGCGGAAAGATGACGACGATGCGCGGATTGTAATCGTACGCGCTACGAAGATCGCCATGCATGACGCACGACACGGCGCGGGTCGTCCCGCACCCTGGGCAACCGCGCCGCAGGATCAGCCGCGACAGGCAGAGGCGCGGCCCCGATTCGATCACGCGGGTTGGAACGACCATCAGCGCGGCAGGGATCAGTAACAGCAGCGCGGCTCCGCTCGCCGCATGTACGCAAATATTTCCGGCGCGGACAGGACCGGCCCGTCGCCAGTGGAGCGACGCCCGACATCGGGGCGACCCGGCGTTGCCGCTGGCTGCGAGGAGACCTGACGCCCGGTCCGATGAAACCCACGACAGAGACGAATCACCCCCATATGCGTTCGAGGTTGCCGGCAGCATAGAGACACCCCTGGTCCCGAACGACCACGGAGACATCCGTGCTAGAACGTTTGAGGCTGCGCGCCAGGTGACGTGCGGCTGTAATCGATTGCCTGAGTCAGGTAGCGGAATGCCAGCTGATCGTTGTACTTCTGGGCCATCGAAGTGGCGCGCACCAGATCAATGATTGTCCATATGCCGCAACCGCCAAGCGTCAGCAGCATCAGGATCCCCATACCGACATCGTCAAGGATAAAGCGGTGGATGCCCGCAACTCCAAGGAAGCCGATGGCAGCCATGCCGGCAATGAGACCAGAAGATTTCTGATCCATCGCAAGTCTTCGATCGACCTGTTCGAGGTCCTCGCGCGAGAGCTGCTTTCTCAACGCCGCGATCTGTTGTTGAATCGCGTAACTATCCATGCGGAGTGTCCCTTCCTCGCCTGTTGACATGATCCGACGCAAGGATCGTATGTCCGTGGTTGCGTCCTGTCAACCGGCGGTCTAGAACAACGTCCGATGCCGCTTCCTCCCGCTAACGCCCGGTCCGCACCTCGAAGTCTGGCGGTAGGGCGGCGCGCACGATTTCGGCCACATCCTCGACGCTCGCTCCGGCTGGACCTGAGATAGAAAGCGAGAATTCCGCCCGCTTGTGCTCGGGATCGGGGCGCGCCGCCACGTCCGCCCGCAGGATCGCGCCGTGGTACGCCAGCACGGCGCCAGCGACGACAGAGATGGCGATCGGCGCGCTCAGGTCCGCTCGCAGCCCCGCGCCGGCTACGTTCAGCAATGCCGCCAATATCCGGTACACGACGACTGCAAGGCTGCCGAGCAACGCCATGACGGACCCCGCGATGACTGCCAGCAGATAGACGCGCCGCGGAGTCGCGGACCGCTCCTCCACCGGGTCGAGAGCGATCGACTTCTGCACGACGTACCACTGCCAGAGCCAGGCGGCAGCGCCAACGATGGCGAGCGCAACGAAGCGGCTGAGATCATCCCGCCAACCATCGCCGGCGTCCACGATTCGCGCGCTGGGGTCGAGCAGCGTGTCGAGGCTGAGATAAAGCGTTGCAGCCAGGCCGAACGCCCCGACGGCGAGCCCGGTAAAGGCAATCGCATAGCTATAGATGCGCCGCGGGGTGTTGCTGGCCGCCGTTTTTCCCGCGTCGTCCAACCCGCGCAGGACGAGCGAGCGGTGATACACCCACATCGCGACGAACGGCACGGCGCGGGCCAGCGGCTCGACCAGACGCAGGACGAACGGCTCGCTTGACGGCGTGCCGCCGAGCGCCGCTCGCAGCAGTTCCTGGAGCGCGGAGCTGCCAAACAGCAGCGACGCGAGGACGCCTACAAGGGCGAGCAGGTAGATGTACACGTAGTGCAGCGCGGAGCGCTCGAAACGGGCGGCGCGCCAGTCGCGTCCCGCGGCGGTCCTAAGAACGTGACCCCAATGCAGCGTCCATGCTCCCAGACCGACTACCACGGGCCCCACGGAGTCGGCGACAATCCCGCTCCACCAGTTGCCGTCGGTGATTGTCGATCGGTCTCCCGCAATGGCTTCGACCGCCAGCGCCAGAATGTCAGACACGCCTGAAAGCACCAGGAGCGCCCCGGCAGACGCCGCCCCGAGAAGATAGAGGCGCGGCAGCCAGTCACTCGGACCTTCCAGCGGTCCGGCGCGCTCGTCCCGTATCCGAGTCCATGCGTGGAGAGTCCAGACGCCGCTGGTAACGAGGAGTATGGCCAGCGCGGACTCGACGTTCGTCCGTTGCCAGAACGTTGAATCGATGTCGAGCACACGACGTGTGGCAGCATTGACCACCCGGATCGCGTTGACGATCCAGAAAATGAATGCCATCGTGAACCCGGTCGTCAGATACAGGGCGCGCAGCGTTGAGCGCCGCTCCTCCTCGCGCCGAATCGCGTCCTGTGCGTCCGACCGCTCGATCAGCCACCAGTGCAGCAACCAGATCGGCAGCGACACGGTGACGAGGGCAACGTGGATACTGAGTTGACGACGAATAACGTCAGGGTCTGAAGAGAGCAGGCTGCCGCCGCTTATCTGCTCCCATGACCAGCGAAACAGGAGGTCAAGTAGATTTGTCAGCCCGACCGCCAGCGTGACAAGGCTGATCGCGGCGATGAAATACAGATACAGGCGACGCGCGAGGAGCATCGGGCCGTCGATCCTCACTGAGGCGGGCAAGCCGCGCTAGACACACAAGTACGCGTCATCGATCTTCCACACTCCGTCTTCCCACACCAGAGAGACTGGATGCTCGTAGGAGTAGCGCTCGAACTGGACGCCTGTGCCGCTTATCTGTTCGATAGACAGGACCACCGTGGCGTGTGTATCGCTCTCATCGGTCCGTAACACGCGCACCCGGCGGCCATCCTGCGTTGGGCAGAAGGACACTCGCCGGAATTCGTCGGTCGTGAACTGGCGTCGCACGCGCGCTGACAGCAGCGCTTCCGCCGTGTCGTAGTCACGCTCGCGCAGCGAGTTCAGATAGCGTTGGACCGTTCCTGGCGGCGAGTCCGGCGGAAACTGCTCGATGTCCGACGAACCGAACACGAGCACGACGCCGATGGCCACCAGCACGACGGCCAGCACGCCGCCGCCTATTGCCAATATCGTGCGCTCAGGCCCGCCCATTGCAGCTCCTCAATCTCGATCGTTGCGCGCTCCCATCACCTGATAGACGTATCGTGACTCACGCGGGTTCCCGGCGCAACAGACGGAGCGACGTCAATCGTCGCTCCACCACCAGCGGCGGCTGGTGTTCAGGTTTTCGCAGCCGTCCTCCGTGACGATGATGTTGTCCTCCAGCCGCAGCCCGCCGCGTGGATGACGATACAGACCGGGCTCGGGTGTCAGGAACATGCCGGGACGCAGAATGGTTTTGTCGCCGCTGAACAGCACCGGCGGCTCGTCGCTCGCGACGCCGAGTCCATGACCGCAGTACGTGCTCGGGCCACCGAAGCGCATTGATTGGTAGCCGTCGAAGCCCTCGGCATGCGCGATCGCGTCGATCTCATCCTGCAGTTGCTCGGCGCGCACCCCCGGCGCCGCCTTGGATATGATCGCGTCGAGCATCCGGTCAACCGTCTCGAACATGTGGCGCTGGATGTCGTCCGGGGGCCCGACGACCGCCGACCGGCAGATGTCGAAGCCGTACCCCTTGAACGTGCCCCGGATTTCGAGCTGGGCCATGTCACCAGGCGCGAGCACGCGTTCCGAGGCGAAGGGGCGTATCAGCGGCTCTCCCGAGCGGTAGACACCGCTCTGACAGGTGAGAGACGTGTTCTGCGCGCCCATCGAGCGCAACGTGGCGTCAATGTCGGCGACAACCTGGTTTTCCGTGCGGCCTGCCCGGAACGCGGTCATTGCCGAGGCAGAGCCCGCGTCGGCGATGACCGCCGCCTCGCGCAGAATCGCCTGCTCAAACTCGTCCTTGATCGCTCGCATCGACCACAAAATGTCGTCTGCAAAGTAAAAGGAGCAATACGGCAGCGCGGTCGTGATGTCTCGGTGCAGCAGAACCGGCAGGAACTCCTCGCCAACTATGCCCCATCGCTCGCCGCGTTCCAGCCGGTATCCCTCGATGACCATCGCGAGACCACGCGGCAGGTTGGTGTCGACCGCCACCTGCCCGACGGTCACATCCGGCTCGTAGTAGGGCGACGTGACCAGCAGCGTCTCCTCACGGTCGACAGGAATGACGATCGCGCAGTAACCACGCCCGCGTTGCCCGTACATTGACGGATGCGAACCAGCGATTGGGCGGTGATTTGCCAGGTACAGACCGTTCCCGGCCCGGTCGGGATCGCGCGCGAGCACGATCAGCCCGGCGAATCCTCGCGCGCTGGCCTCGACGCGGCAGCGCTGGCGCCGCGCCACGTACTGCTCGATCGGAATCGCGAGATCGTCCCACGCGTTCGACACGCCTTGGCCCTTTCATGTCAAGCATTCACGGGCGGCATCCTAACGTAGAATCGGGCGATGAGTGAGCGAGAGATTCCGCGCGCCTGGAGATCAGCGGCAGATGTCATCGGCCTCGTTCGCGATCTGGGCGCACGATCGCTGTCGGTCGACATCGACCAGCGATTCGCGGATGGCGCCGCCAACGTGGCTGCGATTGAGGCAATGGCGTCGTTCGGGCTGTTTGGATTGACCTTGCCATCGCGCTACGGTGGTCTGGGTCGCGACTACGTCGCGCTGGCTGCCGCATGCGAAGAGCTTGGAAAGATCGACACCGCCCATCAGGTCGCCCTGACGGTGCATCTCGCGCTCGCCGCAATGTGCATCCTGCAATGGGGGAGCGACACGCAGCGGGACGAGTGGCTGCCGTTGCTGGCGCGCGGACAGCGGTTGGCAACCTTCGCGCTGACCGAGCCTGGGGCGGGTTCCGATGTCGCGGCGCTTCGGATGCGCGCGCGACCAGTCGATGGCGGCTACCTGCTCAACGGCGAGAAGACGTGGATCAGCGGCGTCAGCGATGCCGATGTCGTCGTGATGTTCGCCACGGTCGATCCGGCGCTCCGTCACCGAGGAATCACGTCCTTCATCGTCCCCATGGATACACGGGGGCTGTCGATAACCGCGTTGCACGGCAAGTTTGGCCTGCGCGCCGGAGACACGGGCGCTATCGCCTGTCATGATGTCTTCGTGCCCGGAAACGGAGTCCTTGGCGAGGTCGGCGAGGGATTCGTTGTAGCGCTCTCGGCTCTGGGGAACGGACTGTTCACGGTAGGCGCCGGGGCGCTTGGCATCGCCGCCGAATGCCGGCGCCTCGCTGCCGCGTTCCTCCGCGAGATCGGCGACACCGGCCTGGGCCTGCATGGCGCGGCGCTGGCCCGCATGCACTCGCGAGAAACGCGGGCCCGTGCGTTGCTGGCGGCAGCCGCGGAACTGAAGAACGCCGGAATGCCGAACGGTCGGGAAACCGGGCTCGCGAAATGGTCGTCGGCGCGCGCCGCGCACGAGAACGCGAGCGACGCGCTCGGCGTCGTGCAGGCACACTCCACGGGCGAACACGCCGCGCTCCTCCGGCATTGGGCGAACGCCAAGGGCGCGGTCATTTACGGTGGGACATCCGAGATCCATCAGGTGATGCAGGCCGGCTACGCGCTCGGGAGTCGCGTCGAGCGTCCGTTCAGGCGTCCCAGCCCGGCGGCGACCGATCTGGCGTGACAGGATGCGTCGCCAGCAAGACGGCGCACGCGCTTCAGGCTAGAAAATACCGTTGTGCGAGTGGAAGCATGTCAGCGGGCGGATTGATCACCGGCTCGCCTTCGACGGTGACCTGGTGCGTGTCGCGATCGACGCGCACCACCGGGCTCGCGGTGTTGCGGACCATGTCGGCTTTGAACGTCAGGCGCGTGTTCCGCACCACGACGCAGCGACGTTGAAGATGTGTGCCGCCGGGAATGCCTGCAGCCGCGTGTGACGCGACGAAGTTCACGGCAAGTCGCGCCGGAGCACTGCCGAGCCCGCCCCACATTGGTCCATACACCAACGGCTGGCTCACTCTGGTCGAGCCGTCACCGTCGCTGATCTGCCCCGCGACGACGAAGCCGCCCTTGACGATAACCTGTGGCTTCGCGCCGAAGAACGCGGGTCGCCAGAGGATGATGTCAGCGAGCTTGCCCGGAGCCAGGCTACCGACCTCGGCGTCCAGCCCATGCGCGATCGCCGGATTGATCGTGTGCTTGGCGATATAACGCAGGATGCGTTCGTTGTCGTCACCCTCTCCGCTGGCGAGGTCGAAACCGCCGCCCCGGACACGCTTCATATGGTGCGCGAGCTGCCAGGTCCGCGAGATGACCTGTCCGATGCGTCCCATGCCCTGCGAGTCGGACGACACGATGGCGATGGCGCCGAGGTCGTGCAGCACGTCCTCGGCGGCGATCGTCCCGGCTCGCACGCGGTCTCTGGCGGCGGCGAGGTCCTCCACGCTCTCGTAGCTCCCGCGATGCACCGTGAGGATCATGTCGAGCTGTTCGGCGACGGAGTTGACGGAGTACGGCAGCGTCGGGTTCGTCGACGAACCGATGACGTTCGATTCCGAACAAATTTCGAGCATGTTCGGCGCGTGACCGCCGCCCGAGCCCTCGACGTGATACGCGTGTATCGAGCGACCGGCAATTGCGGCGATGGTGTCCCGCAGCTCGCCCCCCTCGTTGATGCCGTCCGTATGGATTGCGACCTGCACTCCGGCCTCGTCAGCGACGGTAAGACACGTGTCGATCACTGACGAGAACGCGCCGACATCCTCGTGGATCTTGAATCCCGCCGCCCCTGCGACGAGATGCGCTTCAAGCTGCGCGCGATCGGTCGATCCCCGCCCGAGCGTCGCGAGGTTGATCGGGATCGACTCGAATGCCTCGAACACCCGCAATAGATTGTTCGCGGGGTTGACGCCCAGGTCCCAGACACCGCCGCTGCCCTGAGCTACAAACGTCGTAATGCCGCTGTACAGGGCCGCCGGGGCCATGCTCGGGCTGGAGAGGTGCACGTGGCTGTCGACGCCGCCGGGGGTTGCGATCAGCCCGTCACCTGGGATGAGTCCCGTCGCGCTGCCAATGACGAGATCGATGCCGTCAGTGACGTCCGGATTGCCCGCGCGTCCGATCCCGGCGACTCGGCCATCCTTGATGCCTATATTGCTCTTGACGATGCCGAGCACCGGGTCGATCACGACGACATTGGTGACGATGAGGTCGAGCTGACTCGGAGTCGATCGGCCGATCAGCATGCCGTCTCGCAGCGGCCGCGCAAAGCCCGCCAGCGGCTCGGAGCCAGGCAACGAGTCGTCGCGCTCGACGCGTGCGAAGAGGTTGGTGTCGCCGAGGCGCACGCGGTCTCCCGTCGTCGCGCCGAATCGTCGGTTGTAGTCTGAACGATCGATCTCGCGGGGCATGCGCCTCCCATGCTGGTCGCTTCGCGCGCATGATACTCTCACAGCAGGTGCTGAATCACGATGGGAGGCGACAGCGCATGAGCACGACACAGACGATCCAGCCTGCTACCGCCGAAGGCAGGGCATTCCCATTCTTCCGGTTCTCAGGCACACACCGTCAGATCGGCGAGCAGTTCGGCGAAGCGTGCGGCGACCTGATTCACCGGCACCTTGACAAGGCGCTGACCAGGCTCGACCAGAAATCGGGCATCAACCGCGAGGTGGCGCTGGCGAGGGCCATGGCGTACCGGCCATACGTTCTGAAGCACGCGTCGTTCTTCGACGACGAGATTCAGGGTCTTGCGACGGGAGCGGGCCTGTCGCTTCCGGAAGCGTACCTGCTTCAGCTGCGCGCCGAGGTTGCGACACCGGTGACGCCGAGCACGAGCCCCGAGAGCAACGACGAGTGCACGTCGTTCGCGGTGTTGGCGGAGGCGACATCGAACGGCTCTCCACTCGTCGGCCAGAACGCCGATCTCCCCGCGTTCTACGGCGAGATCGCCATTGTTGCCGAGATCGTGCCCGACGACATGCCCTCTGTGCTCATGCTGATGCCGGCCGGCCAGGTGTCGTACATTGGGATCAACAACCGGGGCATGGGCGTGTTCGCGAACTTCGTGACGTGTGACGGATGGCGCCACGGGTTGCCTCGCTACATGCTGTCGCGGCTGGCGCTCACGCAGTCGACGGTCGACGACGGCATCGGCGCCGTGCGTGGCGTAACGCGCGCGTCGTCGCGCAACCTGATGCTGCTTGATTCCCATGGCGCCGCCGCCGACCTGGAGACCACCCCGAGTCGGGACGCGCGGCTCGACCCGGTCGAGGGCCTGCTGGCGCACTCGAACCACTACGTCGCCGAGTCGCTTCAGCACGTGGAGCGGTCGAAGCCTAAGAACGTCGCGAACTCTAAGGAAAGGCTGCGGCGAATGGACGAGCTGCTCGCGGCGCGCCGTGGCGGACTGAATGCGGAGGCCATGCAAACCATCCTGCGTGATCGCGCCTGCTATCCGGACGCGCTGTGCCGCATGCCGGGCGACGACCCTGACAGCGATGTCATCACCTTCGCGTCGGTCATCGCCGAGCCGTCCCTGGGGCGCCTGTGGGTAGCCGTGGGACCGCCGAATGAACACGCGTACCAGAAGCACGAGCTAAGCGCGTAGATCGGGCTCGGATCAGCTCTCGTGCTCGTGGAGGAATCCGCGAGCGACCAGGCCGCATAACGCCGCTGCAGGATCGATCTCATCGAGCGGCCCGGCGACGGCGCCGTTGAAGCCGCGCACGATCCGAGCGCCGCCGATCGGCACGAGGCTAACGACAACGGTCGCGCCCGGCTCGATGCGAACGCTCTCGTCGGTCGCCACGTCCAGACGCATGCCCCACGCGCGAGCGCGATCGAAGCGCAGACGAGGGTTCGCCTCGAAGATGTGGAAATGCGCGCTGAGATGCGTCGGAACATCCCCGGTATTCGCGATCGACAGCTTCGTCTGCGGCAGGCCGTCGTTGATCACACGCGGCTCATCGCGCGGAATGATCTCTCCCGGGATCATCGCTCAGTCCTCCCAGATCGGGTTGTGGACGGTAACGAGCCGTGTGCCGTCCGGAAACAGAGCGTCCACGTGCAACGTCGGGATCATCTCGGGCACACCCTCCATGACGTCACGCCGTCGCAACGTCGACCGCGCGCGCGAGATGACCTGGTCGAACGGCAGGCCGTCTCGGGCGGCCTCGAAAACCTCATCCGTCAACAGTGCGATCGCCTCAGGGTGGTTGAGCTGCAGGCCTCTGTGGCGCCGCTTGCGCGCCAGTTCCGCTGCGGCAAACACGAGCAGCCGGTCAATCTCCTTGGGGTTGAGTGCCATCGATCATCTCCCGCGGCGCCGCGCGGTCGCTGGCGGCCGTTTCGACATCCTGTCCGCCGATGACACGGTCGACGACGCGCGCGAGAGACGTGCCGACTTCCTGAACCGTCATTGTCGCATCCGCTGCTGACGAGTCCGTGATCTGACGTGTCGCTCCAGGCGTCGGAGCCACGATGCGTGACCGCCCCGTGCTTCGCTGGTGGATAAGAACCCAGGCGACCGACGCTGAAAGCGCGATGACGAACGCGAGCGAGCCGAGAATCGTGAGCGTAATGAGCAGCCAGGGGCTGTCCTTGCTCTGGCCCGAGTGCGCCGTCATCGTCGTCGTGCCGTCGATGGGAAGCGTCCACCTCACGGTGCTGCGGCCGATGATCTCCCCATCAGCCTCGCGGATATCGCCGGGCATCGTGGCCGAGAATATGAACTGAACGACCTCATCGACGCCCCCGCGTGTGGCCAGCTGCCGGTGGCCGGGCGCCATGTCCTGCACCGAGTGGTACAGCGTCTCCCCGTCTACCAGCATCTCAAAGGCGAATCGGGCGCCGCCGACCGCGGTGCTCTGGCTGTCAAACCCTCCAACGAACGGAGCTATCGGCCGGCTGCTTTCAGGCGCCAGGGAGTTGTACAGGCCGTTGTGCACTGCGCCGGTGTCCAGAGACTCACGGGTGTTCGTCGACACGCGGATGCCGGTCTGGGTCATCGTGTTGACGCGTTCCGCGGTGTAGCCGTCGGCCTTTGCACGCTCAAGTGCAGCGTTGAACTGCCGTTCGAGCCTGCGCGCGTCTTCGTCAACCAGACCGCCGCGCTGGAACATGACGGTGATGGAGTGCGTGGCCGAACCGTCGTCTTGAAACACTGATCCGAACGCCACCGTGCTGCACCCACTCGCCAGCAGCGCCAGCGAGGCACAGAGGGCGATCCAGACGAACGTCCGTACACGACATGGCACCCGCGACGTCCTTTGCGAGGGCGTGATACGGCCAGTGATCGAGAGGCGCCTCCACCTCGCGCCTGTCGCATACCGTACTATACGCGTCCGGGGCAAGGCGCCTCCCTGGGCTGCAACGCGACCAGGCATGACGGAGGAGCGGCATGGAGTATTCGCCCGCCGCGCTGCCGGCGGAGCTCATCACAATTCTCGCCATGTGCGATCCCGCGGATGCCGAACGCCTCGCCATGGCGTTCCAGTTCGCCGCCGCCGCGCATTCCGGCCAACGACGCGACGAAGGGTCTCCGTTTATCGATCACCCCGTCGCGGTCGCCGTCATTCTCTGGCAGGAGCTGGGCTGTCGGGATCCTGACGTCTTGCTCGCCGCGCTGATGCATGACGTTGTGGAGGATTGCGACTGGATCGACAGCGACGCGATACGGGATCTTATCGGCCCACGCGCCATGGAGATGGTCATGCACGTTACCAAGCGCTCCGTCCCCCCTCACCAGCGCGCGGTGCGTGACAGCGAGTATCTGGACCTGTTGCTTCACCTGCCGCTTCCGAGCCGCCTCCTCAAGCTTGCAGACCGGATCCACAACCTGCGCCGTGTTCCTCTGGCAGGCAATCCAGCGAAGGCCGGCCGGTACTTGGACATCAGCCGCGAGCGTTTCTATCCACTAGCGATTGGAACCGACTCTACGGCCGCTCGACTGCTCGCCGACGCGTGCGACGCGATCGAGTTGTATCTTGATGACCTGAAGAAATCCAGGCGCGACTGATGTTCGAACAGGCTGCAGGCTGACGACCGCCTGAGGGCCTATGGGGCGCTGGCCGACATCTCGGGTCGGCTCCGCGCGGTGTCGCGCCCGGCGTCCGCAAGCGGAATGCGAATCGTGACCGTTGTCCCCTCGCCTGGAGCGCTGTCGGCGTCGATGTCGCCGCCGTGGACGGTGACGATCCAACGCGCGATCGAGAGCCCAAGGCCGGCGCCGCCGGTGGCTCGAAGTCGCGCATCGTCGGTCCGGTAAAAGCGCTCGAAGATACGGCGCAGGTGCTCCTCGGCGATGCCCGGTCCGGTGTCTGTCACGGTGATCACCGCGTCATCGTCGTTGTGAGCGATCGACAGGGTGACGTCCGTGTCCGGTGATGAGTAAGTGAAAGCGTTATCCAGCAGAATCAGGATAAGCTGCGTCAACTGATCGGCGTTGCCGAGCACCGGTATCGCGGGCGAGTGCCCGTTCATCGGCATTGGAGCGTCAAGCTCGAAGCGTTGGCCCTTCGTCAGTGGCGAGGCGATGCGCGCCGCGTCACGAACGACGTCGATGAGGTCCAACGTCTCCAGTTCGGGACGCCAGCCGACGTCGGCCCGGGCCAGGATCAGGAGGTTCTGGACCAGGCGCGTCATGCGGTCCACCTCGGCCTGCATGTCGGTCAGGCCCTCGATGAGGTCAACTCGATCGAAGACTCCATGTTCCACCTGCCGGAGCATGATGTCGCCGTTGGCGCGCAGCGCGGTCAGCGGCGTGCGCAGCTCGTGCGATGCGTCAGCAACGAACCGGCGTTGCGCGCTGAACGTTTCCTCGAGCCGCGCCAGCATGTCGTTGAACGTCTCGGCCAACAACTGCGCCTCGTCGCCGGTGCGGGGCGGCTCGAGACGGCGCGAGAGATCGCCGGTCCGACCGATGGTCCGGGCCGTTCCGGCCATGCGCGATAGTGGTCGCATCACGGCGCCACCCACAAGCCCGGCGCCGATGCCAGCCACCAGCGTCGCGACGACGCCGCCGAACGCCAGGTTACGTCGCAATTCGCCGAGCGTGCGCTCAAGCGGGGCCAGGGGCTCGGCGACCTGCACAAACGCGATCAGATTGCCGCCGACGAGGATGGGCGCCGTAAAGACGCGCAGATGCTGCTCGCCGATCTCGGTGGTGTACAGGATCGACTCCAATTGCCGGTTCCGTTCGAGGACCTCGGGCTCGACCGGCAGCGTCTGCCCGCCGAGGTTCTCGGAGCGTGCCTGCACGACGCCGGTAGAGTCCATGATCTGGATATAGACTCCGGACGACGCGAAGGGGTTGGGGTTGGGACGCAGCTGGATCTGGCGCTGCGACACATACCAGGTTCCTGGGTCGCGCCGGTAACTGTCGTAGACCGTTCTCAGGCGTGATTCGATGTCCGCGTTCAAGCTGCGCGAGGTCGTAAAGTAAATGCCGCTTCCCAGGACGAGCAGGGAGAGCAACATGATAGACGCGGTCGCGAGTGCAATGCGCAGTCTAATGGACATCGGGAGCTCTCAGGCTATTCGCGGCGGAGGACGTAGCCCGCGCCGCGCACCGTCTGCACCAGCCGTGGTTCGCCGCCGGATTCGAGAAGCCGGCGAAGATTCTTGACGTAGACCTCCAGCACGTTTGACTCGCCTGGAAAGTCGTAGCCCCAGACCCGCTCCATGATGACGTCGCGCGGGAGCACCTGATTCGGATGCCGGAGAAACAGCAGTAGCAGATCGAACTCGCGCGTCGTCAACTCGATGCGCCGCCCGTCACGGTGCGCGAAACGGGTGGTCGTGTCAAGCTCAAGGTCCTCGTAGCGCAGCACCTCCCCTGCGAAGCGCGCGGATTCCTCGTCCCGCCGCTCGCGGCGCCGCAGCAGCGCGCGGACCCGGGCAACCAGCTCCGCGAACGCGAACGGCTTGACGAGGTAGTCATCCGCTCCCGCGTCCAATCCGGCGACGCGATCGGCGATGTCGTCACGCGCCGTCAACATCAGAATCGGCACGTCTTCTCCAGCGGACCGAATACGCCGGCACACTTCAATCCCGTCAACGCCAGGGATCATAACGTCGAGCACGATCAGGTCCGGCATGTGGTCGCGAGCGATGTCGAGGGCGCGCGGCCCAGTCTCGGCGACCGTCACGCTGTAACCCTCGAAGATCAGCCCCCGGCGAACCGCGGACGCGATTGCGCGCTCATCCTCGACGACGAGGATATGGGCAGAATCGGCGGAGTTCTTCATCAGGCGCCCCGATCTGAGCGAATGCCTCAGCCAAAGCGGAGCATCGACTGGAACGCGTCGATGTCATCGTATGGTCCGACGACAGCCAGGTTGAGGGCGTCCTCCCGGATGATCTCGCGGGCCAACTCCAGCATGTCGTCCGATCGGACGGCGTCGATGCGCTCCATGACCTCGTCCGGCGTGAGAATCTCGCCGAACGTCAGCTCCTGAGATCCGATCCATCCGGCGACCGAGCGCGAGTCTTCCATCCCCATCAGGATGCGGCCTTTGCGCAGCTCTTTGGTGCGGTTCAGCTCGTCTTCCGGCACGCGATCGGCGCGCAGGCGGTTGAGCTCGACCAGAATCGCGTCGATCGTCTCGCCGATGCGCGCCAGGTCGGTGCCCGCGTACACGACGCCCTGCCCCGCGTCCACGTACTGGCGATAGTAGCCATAAACGGAGTAGACAAGACCGCGCTTCTCGCGGATCTCCTGAAACAGGCGCGAGCTCATCCCGCTCGACAGGATCGCGTCGATCATTCCCTGCGTGTAGCGCCGCTCGTCTGTGTACGGCAGGGCCGGATGCCCGAGACACAGATGCGCCTGTTCCGTCGGTCGGTTGACGAGACGCACCCTTGGGCCGGTCTGGCGTTGCTCGGTCGGAGAGAACTCGATGTTCCCACCCGGCTCCATATCGCCAAGATGGTGCTCGGCTAGCGCGACGACCTGCTCGTGGTCGATCTTGCCAGACGCCGCTATCACCAGCCGATCGGGTCGGTAGTAGCGCTTCAGATAGTCCCGCAGGTCGGAAGCGGATATCGCTCCGACCGTCTCTTCCGTGCCGATGATGGAACGGCCAACTGGCTGGTTGTCCCAGATGACCTCGTCGATGATGTCATGCACGAGATCATCCGGGGTGTCGACGATGCCCCGAATCTCCTCAAAGATGACGCCACGCTCCTTTTCGAGCTCATCCTCCGGTATGGTGGAGTTGCGGACGATGTCGGCCAGCACGTCGAAGGCCATCTCAAGATGGGTGCTGGGCGTCTTGGCCCAATAGTTCGTGCTCTCACGGCCGGTGGCCGCGTTAAGGATGCCGCCGACGCTTTCAATATCGCCTGAGATCTGAGCCGGATCCGGCCGCCGCTCGGTGCCCTTGAACAGCATGTGCTCCAGGACGTGCGAGATGCCGGCGTGCTCGTCCGGCTCGTAGCGCGATCCAATGTTGTAGTTGAACGTGATGCTCGCGGAATGGACGTGTTCCATCGTGCTCGTGACTACACGAGCGCCGTTTTCGAGCGTGGTCTTCTGGTAAAAGTGTGTCGCATTGCTCTGAACGGATTCGCGAATCGTCACCGGGAATGATCTCCAGCTACGGCGCGAGCGCGCCCACCGTTTCAAACGCGAGGCGCATCGCCTCATCCGCCGCGTCGCGCATGATCGCCGCTCGGTCGCCGGTGAGCGTCAACTTGCGAGCAGCCACGCCATCCGGCGTGGCGACGGCAATGTACACCAGGCCGACCGGCTTGCGCGGCGTCGCCCCGCCCGGCCCGGCGATGCCAGTGCTTGCAACGCCGACATCAGCGCCGACTGCCCGGCGAACTCCGGCTGCCATTTCGCGGGCACAACGTTCGCTCACGACGCCGACCGATGTCAGCGTGTCGACGGAGACCCCCAGCAGGCGCTCTTTCACGGTGTTCGAGTACGCGACAACGGCGCCCTCGAAATACTCGGATGATCCCGACACGGACGTGATGGCGAGCGCGATGCCGCCGCCGGTGCACGACTCAGCCGTGGCGATGGTCAGGCGCCGCGACCGCAGGCGGTGGCCAAGCTCGGTCGAAAGGTCGCGCGCGTCATCCCGGACGGCCCTTAGGCCGATCGAATTACACATGACATCCCGAGTATCGTCCACGCGGGCGCCAGATTGCAACCGGATCGCGTGACTCCCCAACCGCTTATGCTAGACTCGGAGCCCACGCGCCACACGCAATCGATGAGGGCGCGAGATAGTCAGTCCGCTGCACCGCATGGCAGAGCGCGACAGGAATCCATGACGTACAAGGCAACGCAGGATGTCGTGCGACGCGTGATGCCGCTGCTCGAGCAGATGGCTACGCGCACGATCGACAAGGCCAGGCTGCTGCAATATCTCTCGGCTTCGGCGGGCGTCGACTGGGGCGTCATGACGGTCGTGAGTGATGTCACGACCGCCGACGGCAGGACGATCACCTATCAAGACGCGGCGACAGACGAAAAACACTCGTTGCGATTTCCCGATGTATTGCCAGTCGAGCTAGAGGATCTTGTGCTCGCGGAGTACAAGCGGCTGGCCGTCGATAACCCACTTACGAGCATGGATCGCGGGCTGTTCGAACACTTCTTCGCGCTGACGCACTGCTCGCGGTGCCGGTACCGGGGGCCGCAACACAACCAGATTCACCGCGAATGTCACTTCGCGGGATACCCGGTCAACTTCGAGGCGGAGTAAGCGTCTCGGTTACTCGAGCGTCTTGATGAACTCGATGATCGCGGCGATCTGGGCTTCGTCGATCCGCCCCTCAAACGACGGCATGATGTTCTGGAACCCGTCGCGAATCTGCGCACCCGGATCGAGCACGGCGGTGGTGATGTATTGCTCATCGGCGATCACTGTCGAGCCATCGGCCAGCGGCACGTCGCTCATCCAGAGGCCCTGCCAGGTCGGACCGGCTGATGCGGAGCCGTCGACCGAGTGGCATCCCTGGCAACCCATCGTGCTGAAAAGCTGCTGACCGGTGGCGGCCAGATCGGCGGGGTCGGGAGGACCAGCGTCAGGGTCGCGAGTCGGCATCGCCGGTGTGGGCTGGTTCTGGCGGGCCTCGAACGTCGCGAGCGTGTCTATCGACGTGCCGCTGTCGTCGACGCCAGCACAGGCCATGACGACCAG
>DATKCN010000136.1:0-12323 GCA_035513175.1 Thermomicrobiales bacterium | reverse complement strand
AGGCCTGACCCCGCTCGGCCTTGCCGACCACTCAAGGACGCCAACTGGCGTTGTTAAGGCTTGGCGTCCTTGAGCAAACCATGTCACTATTGTATATGCAGCGCTAGAGGCATCCCGGCAGAGTATGCGCCACTGCCTATTGCTGGGCAGTGTCGTTGGAATCTGCCCGCTCGCGCCTGCGCGCTCTTCGCTCGGCGCGATCCGCTGCGGCTCCCTCTCGACGCTTGCCGAAGCGTCCTGTGAACCAGCTCAACGCGGGAACGGCCAGGATGGCGATGACCAGCACCGCCGCCTCGTCCCAGCTGAATCCGCCCGCGTGCAGAATTGGCGCAATCACGTCTGCGTGCTCCTTCGATGCCTGCGTCAGGAAGCCACCGACAGTATACGACTGCCTACCGGACGCGCTGAACAGGCGGCTCCCGACTCTCGGCACGCTTCGTGCGTGTGATGTAGCACGGCAGGCGACGTTCGAGTTCTCGCTGCGCGTGCCGGCGACGCAAACTCCGGAGGGCTGACAATACAGTATGACTAGAACGTCTCACCTAGAGGGGGGCAACGCTTGGACACTGAAGCCTGGGACGAAAAACAGGGAGGCATGAACGGGATGGCAAAGATGTTGATTGCGCTGGTGGTGGTTGCCAGCATCGCGGCGCTATGGAAGTGGCGCCACAACTCCAAGCCCGAGCGATCGATTGACAAGGTCATGCATTCGATTCGCAGTTCGGAGTTGCCTGAGCGGTCCAAGAAGAGCATGCTCGGCGCGCTTGATGACGCGCGGGACGGACTCGGCACGTTGCGCGAGGCCGCAGGCGAACTGGCAAAGCGCGCTTCCTGACGCCGGATCGTAACCTTCGCATGTTCGGGCAACCCGGTGCGGGCTTCTGCTCGGGTTCCCCGGCTCTACTTGAGCCGCTCCGTCGATGACGAACGGGCGCCGTCGTCCGGCGCGGCTCTGCGCTGGATCGGCCTGCCCAGCTTCCCGGCCTGCACGAGCGCGCCCAGGCAGTCGAGGATTGCGTGCACGCCCAGCAACGCGGTGATGTCCGACACGTCGTACGGCGGTGAGACCTCGACGACCTCCATGCCGGCCAGCCCCTCGCGTGCGATGCCGCCGATCATCGCCAGCACCTCGCGGGGCAGGAAACCGCCCGGCACCGGCGTGCCGGTGCCGGGGGCGAATGCGGGGTCGACTGAATCAACGTCGAACGATATCCACACCGCTTTGGCGTTCTTCCACGCGATCTCCAATGCGTACTCGATGACGCGGTTCACGCCGTAGCGGTCGACGTCGCTCATCGTGATAACGGTTGCCTGACGGTCGCGGGCGATCTTCATGCCATCCCGCGAGCTGGTCCAGCCGCCGATGCCGATCTGCACCAGGTTCGTCGCGGGCGCGTTCGGAATGTTGGTCGCGTGAAAGAACGGCGAGCCGTGCATGCGCTCGTCCAGCGCGTACTCGGAGAGGTCTGAGTGGCGGTCGAAGTGGATGATGCCGATGTTCCCATCGATGTACGGCGCTAATCCCCGCACGTCCGGGTAGCCGATCGCGTGGTCGCCGCCCAGCACGATTGGAAACACCTCGCGCTCGGCCGCGTACGACACGGCCTTGGCGATCTGATCGAATGTCTTCTCCAGATTGGACGGAATGACGGAAATGTCCCCGGCGTCGACGATCGTCAGCTGCTCGTCGAGGTCGACTCCCATGGTCGGATTGTAGCCACGCGTCAGGCTTGAGATGCGGCGCATGGCCTGCGGGCCGAAGCGCGTCCCGGGTCGGAACGTCGCGCCGCCGTCGTACGGCGCCCCGAGGATGACCACGTCCTGCCCGCCCAGCTCGCGCATGTCCTCGAGATAGGGGTGGTTCATGAACGTGCCGGAGTTGTAGCGCCACTTTCCCCGCGAAAAGAGCGGAATCGTGCGGTCCCGGATACTCTCCGATGACTGCAAGCCGTGCGCCAGTAGCAGCTCCTGGCGCTCCTTGTCAGGCGGTTGGTCGAGCAGATCCTCCCGCGCCATCGCCTGGCTGCCAACCAGGTCCTCGCGCCTGATCCTGTCGTTGTCCTCGCTCACGCGTATCGGCCCTTCTCGTGTCCTGAAGACCTGGCGCCGCTGGCTGCCCTGCTGAAGCGTGCGTCGTCTGAGACTACACCCAACCGCAACGATTGTGAAGAGCCACATCGCCCTGTGAGCTGGCAGGCCCGGGGCTGCGCGGCGGCGCAGGCAATCGCGCGCGGACGCGGGCGCGTCGCTGCCGCCGCCTGAGCACTAGCGCCCGGCCCAGTCCGGATGCGCGAGCACCAGGCAGGCGTTGATGCCGCCGAAGCCGAACGAGTTGGTGATCGCCACGCCGATCGACGCGCGCTCCCCCTCGCCAGGCAGGTGACGCAGGTCGCAGGCTGGGTCGGGATCGCGCAGGTTGGCCGTGCCGGGCGCGTAGCCGCGCGCGATCGCCAGCGCCGAGATGGCGGTCTCGATCGCGCCGCTGGCGCCAAGCGCGTGGCCGTGAAGTCCCTTCGTGCTCGTGACCGGGATCTGGGTTGCGCGTGGTCCGAGGGCTGCGCGCACCGCGCGAACCTCGGTCGCGTCGTTGAGCGGGGTCGAGGAGCCATGCGCGTTGACGTAGCTCACGTGTTCAGCCGTCAGTCCAGCGTCCGCCAGCGACAGCTGGATCGCCCGCGCTGCCTGCGAGCCGTCCGGTCGTGGCGCCGTCATGTGCCAGGCGTCGTTGGTGTGCGCGTATCCCAGCAGTTCCGCGTAGAGGTGTGCGCCCCGCGCCAGCGCGTGCTCCCGGTCTTCCAGCACCAGTATCGCGCTACCCTCCGACATAACGAACCCATCGCGCCGCGCGTCGAACGGCCGGCTGGCCCGTTCCGGCTCGTCGTTCGCCGTCGACATGGCCTTGATGATCGAAAACGCGCCGAACGACAACGGCGCGAGCGGCGCTTCTGCTCCGCCTGCCAACACTGCGCGCATCGACGCGTCAGGTCCATCACGCAGCAGCCGGAACGCCTCGCCGATCGCGACCGTTCCGGACGCGCACGAGTTCGCGTTGCCCATCGCCGGTCCGTTGATGCCAAACTCCATCGCGACGTTGCAGGCGCCCGCGCCTCCGAACACCGTCAATGCCGTGTTCGGGCTGACGCCTCGCACGCCGCGTTGCACGTAGGCCGCATGCTGCTCCTCGCCATATGCCACACCGCCGAGCGCCGATCCGACATAGACGCCGAACGCTTCCGAGTCATCCGACGGCACGAGCCCGCTGTCGGCCACGGCCTGCTGGCTGGCGACGATCGCGAGCTGGGAGAAGCGCTCCAACCGGCGCGCCCGGCGCGGCTCCAGAAAGTCCTCCGGTTGAAAGTCGTCGATCTCTGCCGCAAGTTGCGATCTGAACGGGCTCGCGTCAAAGCGGGACACGCGTCGCACGGCAGTCTCGCCTCGCAGCACGCCGTTCCAGAGCCCGTCAACGCCGTGGCCGATCGGCGTCACAGCTCCGATGCCGGTGATGACGACGCGCCGCCGGTCCCTCATGCCGGGCTTTCTCGCGCCGGGAAGTCCTCGGCCCGCACGACCTCGACCCCCCGGTGCGCGTCACGGTCCGCCTCGGCGAGCAGCTTGACCTGCGCCAGTGTCTTGCCGGCGATCGCGCCAACGAAGAAGTTGCCGACGATCCTGTCGGACACGAAGCGGTCGAGCGCGGCCAGAGGCCAGCCCTTGTTGAACTCGTGGTGGATGGTGACGGTCACCAGCCCGGCGTGCTCCTCGAACGTCCACGCCACCTGCATGCCGCGGGTGAAGCCGCCGATGTGGCGGAAGGCGATGCGCGGCTCGTCCGGCAGCCGTTCCTGCCAGCACATCCATGACACCGGGATGCCGTCGCGCGACGCTCCCATCCTGGCCACCATGCGAGTGTCGTCGCGCCAGAGCACGTCGACGTAGCGGTAGTGGGGCAGCAGGTTCGGCCAGTTCTCGATGCGCGAGCCGATCCTGTAAATGTGCTCCAGGTCTCCGTCGATCGTGACGCTGATGGCGCTCTTCATCGGTTCTGGCCTCCGGTCCGACGCGTGCTGTCTACGGCCGTAACGTCTGCCATAGAAAGCGCGGGGACAGCACGACGCCTGCCTCGCGGTAGTCGCCCAGCACGCCTGTCATCGTCGATGCCACGCGCGGCCGCCGCGCGATGCGGATCACGGCGTAATCCATCAGGCGCGGCGACCGTACGAAGGCCTGCACGAGCCACGCTGCACGCCGCTTGCTGGCGAATGCGCGTCTCCGCTCGGCATCATAGCCCGCGAACGCCGCCGCCGATGTGTCGCCGCGCTGCAGGGCGGCGGCAATCGCCTCGGCGGCCAGCGCTCCGCCCCGCAACGCATCATATATCCCTTCGCCGGTGAACGGGTCAAAGAACCCCGCCGCGTCCCCGACCAGCACGTAGCCGTCGCCTGAGACCTGGCGAACCCGGCGGGCGAGCGGCCCGACGCCGCGCACCGACGTCACCCGTGTCGCCGTGGACGCGCGCTCCGCGAGCCCGGGGTACGCCAGCAGCGCCTCGTCGAAGAAGCGTTCGACTCCTCCGGCTCGGCGTTCGAACGCCGTCATGTCAACGACCATCGCGACATTAACCCGCTCGCGCTCCTGGGGCGCGACGCCGCAGTAGCCGGACCCGGAGACGTGCATCTCGCCCATCTCGTCGATCAGTGGAAAGCTCTCGAAGTGCGCCGCCAGACCGATGCGCCTCGGCCAGCGCACCGACCTGTCCAGCCCCAGCAGGCGCGACACGGTGGAGTGGTGGCCGTCGGCGCCGACGACGACGCGACCCATCACGTCGATGCGCTCCCGTCCGCTGGCAGCCTGCACGCCCGTCACTGTCCCGTTGTCGGTCAGAACGCGACGGACGCGCGTCCCCTCCAGCACATCGACTCCCAGCGCCCGGCAACGCTCGATAGCCAGCGCGTCGAGCCGCAGCCGGGAGATGCCAAGCGCATGCCGCCCGGCATCGCCCTCGAAGTCCAGCGTCATCCTTGTCCCGCCTGGCGACGTAACCCGCATGCCCCGGAAGACCGCCGCCCCGGCGTCGCGTGCCGCGTCCAGGAGGCTCAAGCGGTCCAGGATCGTCATCGCCTCCGGATTCAGATACTCCGCGCATGGCTTGGCGCGCGGGAAGCGCGCCTTGTCGAGCAGCGTGACGCGAACTCCCCGCTCCGCCAGCAGAATCGCGGTGCTGGTCCCGGCTGGGCCTCCGCCGACGACGACCACATCCCCGTTCATGGCCGTCCCGTCAGTACATACCGGAACGGCATGACGCGCCTCGTGCGCGGCTCCGTCCAGCCCGCGGTCCGGGCGAGGGCCAGCGCCTCATCAGGCGTGTATGCCCGTCGCACCGAGAGTGGGGCGTCGTGCCGCGTCAGGCGGTTCCTCGTCAGCGCGCGCGAGAAGAGCCACGCTCCCGCCAGCCCTGCCCGCGATCGCTCCAGATCGCTGACGATCAGCGCCCGCTTGGCCACGCGGCGCATTTCTCTCAGCACGTCCGCCGCGTCCGCAGGCTCGAAGTGATGCAAAGCCAGCGACAGGAGCACGACGTCGAATGAGTCGTCCAGATATGGCAGGTCCCGAGCGTCGGCCGACTCGACGCGGATGCTCCGTGACTGCTGCGCGGCCAGGGCCGCTTCGACGATCTCCGGCTGCCAGTCCGTGGCGGTGATCTGAACGCTCCATCCTCGGCGTGACGCCCGGCGGGCGATCGCCGCCGGAATGTCCGCGGAGCCGGTCGCCAGGTCGAGGAGCGTGATTGGCGCCGTCGAGTGACCGACATCAACGATCGCCTCGTCCAGCGCGGACAGCACGGAACGCGTGCCGCCGAAGAACCGGTTTGCGCGCCGGATGTCGCGCAGGTTGCCCGCCAGGTCCTCAGGCGTGACCTCCTCGTCAACGCGGTCGAGCAACTCGATCCGTCTGCTGCGCGTCAGTGACGTCACCACGCCCCTCCCCCGTGGTCGTTCGCCGAAATGAGTCAGGGGCATCGTCCGGACTGATACACGGCAAGCTCGGTCGGGCTCATTAGCCAGCGCCAGGCGCCGTCCGCGGAGATCATTCGCAGCGCGTCGGCTTCGGCTACACCGTTGCGCGTGGCCGAATAGGTGACCACGCGCGTCGTGACGCGACCCAGGCGCGCGACGTCGAGCTCCTCGTTGAACTCAACCAGAACGACGACCTCCGAGAGTTCGCTCGGTTCCCCGCAGGCGACGAACTGGTCGCGGGCGACGACCTCCTGATGCGCAGGATGCAGCATGTCCCACTGCGCGCCCCACTGGCCGCGAGCCTCGAGGAACAGCTGCTCGCGCGCCGCGCTGCCGGCGTCCCCCTCCCCGATTGACACGCCCGATCGCTGGTATGCCACGAGCCCGATCACTACGCACATGACGCACAGCAGCAGGAGTCCGCCGGCGACGATCCCAACGATCCACCAGACGCGGTTGCTCGTCGGCGGGGGCGCGGGCGATGAAGCGGCCGGATACGCCCAGGTGTTGGCCTGTGCCTGCCGGTCACGCTCGCGCTCCTGGCGCAACAGGTCCTCGATGGGGACTCCGGTCTCCGCCGCCTGCCGCTCGAGCTGCTCCCGCACCGCCGTCCTGGGCGCGCCGCAGCCGGGGCAGAAGCGGGCTGACTCGAGCATCTGGGTTCCACAGTGCGGGCACTGGATCATATGACGCGCCGCGGTTCATGGATCATCGTTGAAGCGACCCTTCATTGAGCGGGGGTAAGCAGTCCGGGAGATCGTAACCGCCTGAGCGCGTGTAGGCAATGTCGAGTCATCCGAATCGGTGCTACGGCGCGACCTGCTTCTCAGGCGCATCGGCGTGACCTGAGAGCGTTGGGTCGTTCGGGGGAGTCAATGTTGGAGCCTGTTGCGCCTGCCTGTCCGCGTCATCCGGCAGGCGGCCACCATACGCGACGACGTACACCAGCACCGATAGCGCGCAGAAGCCGCCCAGCGCGATATAGGCCGGCGTGTAGCTGCCGGTTGCGGCGATGACGTTGCCGGACGCGAACGCGGCGATCGCAAACCCGATGTTCCATGACGCCGAGCGTAGCCCGAAGGCGTGCGCCCTGGCGCGCTGGGGCAGCAGGCCGCCAACGTGCGCCGACTCCAGCGGCCAGGCCATCGAGCCCGACACGCGCCGCGTTCCATACGCCAGGGACACGAGCGCCGGGTGCGCCAGCACGATCAGTCCCAGGTGGAAGGGGACGTGCATCAGGCGGGTCCATATCTGCGCGGGAATCAGCCCGATACGATTCGCCAGCGGCGGGCCCGCGATCGACAATACCGTCGCCACCAGGCCGGAGACGGCGAAGATGAGCCCGATCTGGCTGGTGGGCGTGCCCATGTCCTCCAGCAGCACGTTGTAGAACGGCTCGATAGCGCCAACCCCCAGCGCCAGCAGCAAACCCAGCAGCACCAGCGCGCCGACATCGCGCCGAGCCCGATCGCGCACGCGATGGCCCGGCAACTGCGCCTGCGCGACCTGGAAGTCCGAGTGATGTCGCTGCCGTCGCGCCTCCCCCATCGCCGCCATCGGTATCAGGCTCATGCCGGTGGCGAGCGCTCCGATCACCATTGTCCAACGATACGCGTCGATGCCTCCGCCGTCGATGCCCAGTGAGAAGCCGATGACGCCGGGTAGCAGCCCCCCGGCCAGGCTGCCGAACATCACTGACGCGGAGTTGAGCGCCGAGGACAAGGCGGCGATCGTCGAGGTGTGCGCTCGCGGCGTCAGCTCGATGACGAACGGCATCTGCGTCGTCAGGATGAACGCGCTGCCGATCCCGATCAGCGCGCCGAACACGAGCAACAGCGTCGAGTTCGTCAAAAAGCACAGCACGATCGAGGCGACGACGAACTGGGCGGTGCCCCACACGATGCATTGCCAGTTTCCGAAGCGGTTGATCAGAAAACCGAGCGCGAGGCAGGTGAAGCCCATCGCCAGCGTGTAGATCCCGTTGAACGCGCCGATGAACGCCTCGTCGTAGCCGAGGCGCACGAGATACAGGTTGAAGATCAGTGCGAGCACTCCGATGCCGAGGTACGACAGGAGCGCGTAGATCAGCAACAGGTGCACGTCGCGCCCACACTCTGCGACGCCGCGCCAGTAGCGTGTCACGAGCTGGCAGCGGGCAGCGGGTGGCGGTCAGGGGTGGGCGCCGCGTCCGTCATCACCCGGCACGCCCGCGAGCTCCGACGTCCGAGAACAGCCTCCCCCGCCGTCACCGTTCCCTCGAAACCCCTACCCGCTATCCGCTATCCGCCGCCCGCTCGCCTACCCGCTCACCAGATTCGTCACCGCGTTCGCGATGTGCCGCGCGCTGATGCCTGCCTGGTCCAGCAGCTCCGCCGGTGTCCCGGAGCCTGGCAGTTCTGACGGAGCAAGGTGTGTCATGCGGAAGTCGGCGCCTTCGTCTCGCGGGCTTGCCGAGTGGGTCGCGAAGCATTCCAGAATCGCCGAGCCGATGCCCCCCTGCGGCCAGTGGTCTTCGACGACGACGAGCCGCCCGCCGGTCGCCAGCAGCGCGTCGTGCACCGTCTGGTAGTCGACGGGCTTGACCGAGTACAGGTCGATCACCCGCACGTTGATCCCCTTGCTGGCCAGCGTGTCAGCCGCCTTCAGCGCCTCATGCAGCGTGATGCCGGCCGCGATGATCGTCGCGTGATCGTCCGCTGATTCTCGCACGACTTTGCAGCCGCCGATCGGGAACGTCTCGTCCGGACCGTAGATGACCGGCGTCGCGCCGCGCGTCGTTCGCAGGTACGAGATGCCGGACTGCTCGGCCATGGCCGCCACCAGGCGGGCCGTCTGGTTCCCGTCGCACGGATACAGCACCGTGCTGTCGTGCACGGCCCGCATCATTGCCAGGTCCTCCAGCGCCATCTGCGACGGTCCGTCCTCGCCGATCGACACCCCGGCGTGCGACCCGCACAATCGGATGCTCGCCCGGGAGATGGCGGCCATTCTGATGAAATCGTGGGCGCGGGTCATGAACGCGCCAAACGTCGAGGCGAACGGGACGTAACCCCGCACGCTGAACCCGATGGCGGCCGCCACCATCTGCTGCTCGGCGATGAACATCTCAAAGAATCGTTCGGGGAACTCGTTCTTGAACACCTCGGACATTGTCGAGTTGCTGACCTCGGCGTCGATGACGACCACATCGGGACGCGCGGCGCCGAGCGCCTTCAGCGCGTCGCCATACGCTTGCCGGGTCGCGATCGTCGTGCCGAGCTCGTAGCTGGGCAGAGCGAGCGCGCCGCTATTGCCGTTGGTCGCCGGGCTCACTGCCGGGGGTTCCTGCACGTCGAACGTGATGGATGACTCGCCGCCCAGCTCCTCGATAGCCTGCCGGGCCTGCTCGGCGTCAAGCGCCTTGCCGTGAAAGCCGGGCCTGTCCTCCATGAACGACACCCCCCGGCCCTTCATCGTCTTCGCGACGATCACGACCGGCCCGCCCCGGTTGTCGCGCGCTTGCCCGAGGGCGCGATCGATCTGCCCGAAGTCGTGCCCGTCGATCTCTATCGCGTGCCAGCCGAAGGCCCGCGCGCGCTCGGCGTAGACCGAGCTATTCCAGCCGTGGGCCGTCTCGCCGCGCTGCCCGAGCCGGTTCATGTCGATGATGACGACCAGGTTGTCCAGCTTGTAGTGGCTGGCCTTGTCGAACGCCTCCCAGATCGAGCCCTCGGCCATCTCGGAGTCACCGCACAGCACCCAGACGGCGTACGGCAGCTTGTCGAGATACTTCGCGGCCAGCGCCACGCCGACGCCGATCGGCAGTCCCTGCCCCAGCGAGCCGGTCGCTACGTCAACCCATGGGATGACCGGCGTGGGGTGGCCCTGCAACCGGCTGCCGAGCTTGCGGTAGCTCATCAGCACCTCGTCGGTGACCACGCCCGCCGCGCGATACATGGCATACAGCAGCGATGACGCGTGCCCCTTTGAGAAGATCAGATGGTCGTTGTTGGGGTTGTCGGGATGCTCGAAGTCGTAGCGCAGGTATTTCGTCATCAGCACCGTCATGATGTCTGCCGCGGACATGGCCGAGGTGGGATGCCCTGATTTGGCGGCCGTGCTGGTGCGAATACTATCGACGCGCAACTGCCGTGCGATATCCTGCCACTGGCTGGTTGAGACGCTCATGGATGACACCCTTCGCTAGTCGATTGGCCTGGGCCCGGAGCCGGGCTGCTCGCCTCAGTCGCCTGGCGCGAGCCTGACGTTATTCAATCATCTCCGCAAGGGGCTTACCGTCATGAGCGCGCGTGCCCCGGCGTGGCAGCATGCATGCTACAGGACCGGCAACGTCGTCAGGCGGCGTTTCGATTGCCACCTCGACGGTTCAGGAGGGTGTCGTGAAGACGCGCTATCGCAACCGCTATGAGGCCGGACGGGTTCTGACCGCGATGCTGGCGCCCTGGAAGGACACGCCCGGTCTGCTCGTGCTGGCCCTGCCTCGCGGCGGGGTCCCGATAGGGTATGAGATCGCGCTGGCGCTTGACGCGCCGCTCGACGTGTTTCTGGTGCGCAAGCTGGGCGTGCCCGGTCACTCAGAGCTGGCGATGGGCGCGATCGCCAGCGGCGGAGTCATGGTGTTGAACGAGGACGTGGTCGTGCCGCTGCGCATCTCGGACGAGACGCTCGAGCAGGTCGTCGAACGCGAGGCGCGCGAGCTGGAGCGCCGGTCGCGCGAGTACCGTGGGGCGCGTCCCGAGCCCGATGTCAGCGGCCGCACGGTGATTCTGGTCGACGACGGTCTTGCCACCGGCTCGACGATGATGGCGGCCCTGAAGGCACTCCGCAAGCAGCAGCCGACCCATGTGATCGTCGCGGTTCCGGTCGCCTCGCCACTAACACTCGACGACATCGCCCGGGAGGCGGACGAGATCGTGTGCCCGATGAGGCCAGACCCGCTGCACGCCGTCGGCATCTGGTACGAAGATTTCTCCGAGACCACGGACGACGAGGTAAGGATGCTGCTGCGCCAGGCCGCGGCAGCGTCCGCCGCGCGATACTGACGGCGCGGGCTCGGCATGACGGTAGCAGGACAGCACGCTCTACCGACGGTTCGGCGACGAGCGAAACCTGAGACGAGGAGCATGGCCGTAGCGCAGCAGGGTGGACGGCTATGGTTCGCTGCTTGACATGTTCGGGGAGTCCCGCATCGTGCTCCTCGGCGCCGACTCTCAGGGGCGTGACGCGGATGATAGCCCGCTGATGGACGAGGAGCAGCGGCGTCCGCTATTCGCATCGACCATGGCCTAACCTGAGCCGCTGCCCGACGAGCTCTCCGCGGCGGACGGCATCGACCGCTCGGCCAGCTCTCGCGCGAGGCTGCGGAGCCCGCGAACAAGTTGATCGAGGAGCTGCCCCCAGGCGAGCGAGATATGGAGGGCGAACAGCCTGCCTGACCGGCGCCGCGTCAGCCGCCGCGATCGACCGTTGCGATTGCCGCCGGGTGAAGCTCAAGCATGTGAAACCACGGTCCGTCAGGGTTGAGCCGCCGCATAAGCCCCGCCGACACGTTGTAGACCGGCACGCCAGCGGCGGTGCGTCCCATCGGCGTTCCGTGGTGCGCGTGGCCGTGGAACACGGCGGTGACGGGGTAGCGGTTGAGCGGCTCTTCAAGGCGGCTCGATCCGAGGAATGGAAAGATCTCCGGAGGTTCGCCCTCCACCGTCGCCTGGATCGGAGAGTAGTGCACGAGCGCGATGCGGTGCTCCATCCTGAGCCGGGCGAGGGCCGATTCGAGCTTTAACGCTTCGTTCAGCGCCTCCTGCACGAACGCCTTGGTTGCCGCCTCGCCCCAGGGTCCCAGTGCGCCCCGACCGAAGCCGCCGGCGAAGCCCTTGACACCGGCAAAGCCGATGCCGTGCGCCTCGCAGCTGTCGCCATCGAGAATGGTAATGCCGCCGTGGTCGAGCGCGGCCCGCACCTCATCCTGCCGGCCCGACTCGAAATCATGGTTACCGAGCACGCCGATGACCGGAATCCGCAATGTCGCTCGCAGGTCGCGGACGAGGATCTCCGCCTCTTCGGGCAGCCCGTAGTCGGTGAGGTCCCCGGCCAGCAGCAGGATGTCGGCGCCCCTGTCGGCGACCTGTTCGAACAAGGGACTGAGATCCCCGTGCGATCCCTTGCCATAGTGCATATCACCCACCGCGGCGATGCGGACCGTCGTCATGTCGTTCACCGGCATTATGTCACGCTCCGCTGAATTCGCGACTCCGACATTCCTTACGCTGGCAAGATGCGTACCGGCAGTGGCACGTGGATTGCCTTGAC
>DATKCN010000135.1:0-16715 GCA_035513175.1 Thermomicrobiales bacterium | reverse complement strand
GACCAGCGCCACCTGTCCCTGTCCCGCGACGGAGGCAGCCAGCGCCGCGCGCAGCTCCGCAAGCTCGCGCTCCCGTCCTACGAACTCGGCGGGCGCGCTGGGGACGAGCGAGGGGGTTTCGGGCAGAGACCGATCGACGGTTCCCGGCGCATCGTCCAGGATGACGGCGTCTCCCGCGACGATGTCGTGTCGCTCCAGTGAGCGGAGCACGAGCGGCAACCATGTCTCCTGAGGTTGATCGAGCAGCTCGACCCACTGCGCCATCTCCAGGAAATACTCGATCTCCCTGGGAATCGGAGTGGCGTCGAGCAGCAGCGGGAGATAGGGTCGCCCGTACTTCCAGGCGATGGCGATCTCCTGGCGCACGTTGCGGGAGGCGAGCGAGGCAGCCGAGGACATCAGGAGGAAGGCGGAGCAGCCTTCAATGGCATCGGCGATCTCGCGGCCCCAGTTGGCGCCGCCGTCGATGGCGTGCTGGTCCAGCCAGACGGTGATGCCCGCGGCGCGCAGCGTCTCGACAATCGGGAGGACGCGCTCCCGATCCTGGCTGGCGTATGACACGAACACGAATGGCTCGGCGGGATGACGACGGTCCGGCATCGCTCGCTCCTCATAAGGGCTCGGGCGCAGAATACCCGGGCTTGCCGTCCGTCGCAAGGAGCGCAGGCGGCTGGTCGCCGGTTTCTCAGCGAAGTGGCTCTGGCGTCGGCGGTGTGGTTTGCGGCAGGATGAGGGGGACAGGCAGGAGGGACAGGCGATGCACCGTCTACGCGTGGACCCACTGATTCAGGAGCAGTTTCCAGATTACGTCGTGCTTGTGATCTACGCGAGCCATCTGGTGAATCGGGAGAGCTCAGAGCAGAGCATCGGGCTGCTCCGCGAGGCGGCGCAGCGGCAGCGGGCGGCGTTTGGGGCGGAGAAGCCAGCGACTCACGCGCACATAGCGGCGTGGCGGGAGACGTTCGGACGCTTCGGGGCCAAGCCGAGCAGGTATCCGTGCTCGGTCGAGGCGCTGCTCAGCCGCGCGCTGAAGGGACAGGAGCTGCCGGCCATCAACGAGGTGGTCGATATCTACAACGCGCTCAGCGTGCGGCACGTGTTGCCGGTGGGTGGGGAGAATCTCGACGCGCTGACGAGCGATCTGACGCTGACCTTCGCGGACGGCACGGAGCCGTTCGACGAGCTGGCGGGCGGCGAGGCGGTCGTCAGCTTTCCGGAGCCGGGGGAGGCGGTGTGGGCGGACTCCAGCGGGGTGACCTGCCGCCGCTGGAACTCGCGGCAGGGGTTTCGCACGCGGCTGACGGAGGAGACGCGCAACGCGTACTTCGTGCTGGACCGGCTGGCGCCGTACCCGCTGGAAACGCTGCGGCAGGTGGGGGATGAGCTGGTGGCGTTGCTGCGGGAGCGCTCGCCTGAGGCGGAGTTCGAGATGGAAACGATCGGGCCGCTGAAGGAGTAATCGCAGCGGCGCATGGGCGCGTACATTTGAAGTAACGTATGTCACGGACGAGAGGCCAAAGCAGATGGTCACACTGACAATCACCATCCCCGACGAGCTGTACGAGCGTTTGAAGACGGTGACCGAGGAGTCCTCGACGACCGTTGACGACGCGATCAGCTCGCTGCTGGACGGCGCGCTGCCAGGCCCGGCGACGACGCCTGTCCGGAGTCAGGCCGACATCGATGACGAGCGGCGCAGGGTGCGTGAGGCACTCAAGGACATCACCACCGAGTTCAATGCGGATGAGTTCCTGCAGTCGCTGGGCATCGAACGGCGTTCGGACGCCGAAGTGCAGCGAGCCTTGGAGAAATTGGCCACGCTGAACATCTCGTTGTCCCAAACGCTGATCGACATGCGCGAAGAAGAACGACACTAGCGCGATGGCGCTTCACTTCTGTGATTCAAGCGCGCTCCCCAAGCGGTATTTTTGAGAGCAAGGCGCTGATTGGGTCGAGAGCCTCTGCGTAACCGAAACAATCGCCGTGTCGCGGTTGACGGTAGTTGAGGTCAGCTCGACGATGGCGCGAATGGTTCGCCAAGGTTTCATCAGCCGGGCGGACCAACGTTCTCTCTTTCAGCAGTTTCTTAACGACTCGAGCGCGTTTCTCTACTTTGAGCTGGACCGGGATACGGTCAACCGAGCGTCAGAGATCTACACTCGGCTTCCTGACGCCATCCCGCTCCGATCGCTCGATGCTCTACAACTTACAAGCGCACAACGAGCGTTCATGCGCGGCCAGCAGGCAGGCATTCAGCTTGGAACATTCGTGTCGGCCGGCCGCCGTCTTCTCGCCGCCGCCGCGTGGACCGGGCTGCCGGTCGACAAGCCTGAGGACCATCCCTGATCGTCGCGCGTGTCGTACAGTGGTTCCCTCACACGCGGAAGAGGCGGAGGGGGCATATGACGGGGACGGGCGCGAAGCGGTTGAAGCTGGGGATGCTGTTACCGCAGGCGGAGCGGCGCTATGGCGGGCAGACGGCGCGCTGGAGCGATCTGCTGGAGATGGCGCAGCTGGCGGAGCAGGTTGGGTTCGACTCGGTCTGGACGATCGACCACTTCGTGCTGAAGTACCCGGACGCGTCATCGCAGGGGGTGTGGGAGTGCTGGTCGCTACTGGCGGCACTGGCGGCGACGACGAGCCGGGTCGAGCTGGGTCCGCTGGTGACGCCGACGAGCTTTCGCAACCCGGCGCTGCTCGCCAAGATGGCCGACACGGTGGATGAGATCAGCGGCGGGCGGCTGATCCTCGGGCTCGGCGCCGGCTGGGTGGAGGCGGAGTACCGCGCGATGGGATTGCCGTACGATCACCGCGTCTCCCGCTTCGAGGAGGCGCTGACGATCATCCACGGGCTGTTGCGGCACGGCGCGATCGATTTCGAGGGTCGCTACTACGCGGCGCGGGAGTGCGAGCTGCGACCACGGGCGGGACGCGCGGGCGGCCCGCCGATCCTGATCGGCTCCAGCGGGGAGCGCATGCTGCGGCTGGCGGCGCGCTTCGCGGAAAGCTGGAACACGTTCTTTGCGGCTACGGGCAATGCGCCGGCAGGCATCGCGCCGCTGCGCGTCAAGGTGGACGCGGCCTGCGAGGCCGAGGGCCGCGACCCGGCGACGCTGGAGCGCACGGCCGCCGTGCTGGTCGGCTTCGACCTGCCGGGCACGGTCGGGCACCCGCAAGTGAAGGCGCCGCTGAGCGGATCGCCCGCCGAGATTGCCGAGGGGTTGCTGGCCTACGCGCGAGAAGGGGTCTCGCACGTGCAGGTCTACCTTGACCCGATGACACCGGCCGGGATCGAAGCGTTCGCTCCGGTGGTCGAGCGGGTAGCGGGTAGCGGGTAGCGGGTAGCGGGTAGCGGTTAAGGGGAACGCTTCCCGCGTTTCGTGTCAACTCCCAACCCGAGCATCGAGACGATGCGTCGGATCGAGAAACCCAACCCCTAACCGCTACCCGCTACCCGCTCACCGCTCGGCGGTGACGCCGACCTGCTGGCACATGTCGAGGACGGGGCAGGTGGAGCAGGCGGGGCAACGGCCCGTGCAGATGTGACTGCCGAAGGGGACGAGCAGGCGGTTGATCTCGACCCAGCAGGCGCATGGCAGCTTCGCTTCGAGGGCAACCATCGTCTGCTCCGGGACGCCCGTGGCCACGTGGCCCCAAGGGGTTCGTGACGCGGTGGATGTTAATGTCGACCCCGATGTGCGGCTGGCCGCAGGCGATGCCCAGCACGAGGTTGGCGCACTTCGGCCCGACCCCGGCAAACGACTGCAACGCCGCGGAATGGCACGGCAGCTCGCCGCCGAACCCCTTAGCCGTACGCGTCGCGATGGCGTGGATCTACGCTGCCTTCGGCTCACTGAAAGCCGCGCCGGCGATCAGCCGGGCGATCTCGTCGACCTCGAGTTCGCCCATCTCATCCGGCGCGCGGGCCCGCTCGAACAGTCGCCGGGCGATGGGGAGGGTCATCTCGTCGCGGGTGCGGATCGAGATAACGCAGGCCACGAGCAGCTCGAACGGCGTCGAGAAGCCGTCCTCGGCCAGCTCGAACAACGCTGCCCTGGGAATTGGCTGCACCGCATCGGCGATGCGGGTAACTGCTACGTCGATGTCGAACTCACGCTTCGGCGTGGATGTCATGCTCGACGGGCTCTTTCGGCAGCTGCCGGGCGACTGAGTGGCAGATCGCACGTCCTGTTCCCCTCGATTCGGGGTGGCGTACGATTGCTCCGGAACCGGGAGGGAGGCAGCACGCCATGCGCAGGGCCGGCATCATCATTCTGATCATCGTGGGGCTGGCGCTCATCAACCTGTTCGTCACCGTGGTCAGCCGCGTGATCGTCCTCGCGGTCCTGATCATCGTGCTGCTGATCGTCGTCCGGCTATTGCAGAGGAAGTGAGGGCTGAGGGCTGAGAAAACGCACCGTCATCTCCCCCTCAAGTGCAGCCGCACTCCAAGGATTGGGAGAGTGGGCAGGGGAGGCCGCAGCACCCGTGAGGGCGTCCCTCCACTTCAGGCATCACGAACCTGGTCGAACCACCTCATCACGTGTTCGCTGTACATATCGTGGAACTCCCGACTCATCTCCCAGTGCGGCTCGTCGATCTCGACGATCTCGCGAGGACCGCCCAGGCGTTCGGCGGAGCGGCGGATGGCGTCAGCGCGCCACAGGCGGCTGCGAGTCGAGATGATCACCTGCACGGGTGTCGCACAGTCCTCGAACTTCACCGGCGGTGAGAAACGCTTGACGAGCGAGTAACCGAGCGGCGCTCCGCCCCGCTGCAGCGCCAGCGGGTCCGCCTTCAGCCGCCGCCGGTAGTCCGCGTCGTCCGGTCCCGCGAAGACGTGCTTGAAGGGAATCGTCCATGACCCGGGCAGCGTCGTCCGTGGCCGGTTGCGCGCCAGCAGCCCGAGCGCCACGCGGACGACGCGCACGGCCCAGGGGGGCTGAACCCAGCCGGGGTCGGCTGGATCGCCGTATTCAAACAGCGTATGCACCGAGAGCGCTCCGACCGACGGATGGTTTGCGAGCGCGTAATACGACACGACCCCGTCCTCGGCGTTGCCCATCGCGAACACCGGCGCGCCGTACGTCCGCGCCGCCCAGGCGACGATGCCCAGCCAGGCCGCCATGATGTCCTGCACCGTCGCCGCGCCGCGCGGCCCGCCGCTCTCTCCGCAACCGGGCAGATCGAACTGCACGACGCGCCAGCCGCGCCGCCAGAACGGCAGGTGAAAACGCGCGAACACGAGACCGTAGCCGAGCAAGCCGTGCGCGACGAGCACCGTCGGCGCATCTCCGTGCTGCTCGTAGACGCGCACGCGCAGATCGTTGCCGTCAACAGTCACCGTGTTGACATTGATCGCCAGCTGGATGTCCTGCCGCTCGTCCGGGTCGTAGTAGCCGTCCCAGGCTGGCGCGAGCTCGATCATTCGCCACGCTTGCCGCGCACGCGACGAACGGCGCCGCCCAGCGCTGAGGCTCCAGCCTTCCCGCCCTGCTTCAGCTTCACCTGCGCGGCCGCGGCCTTGAGCGACACGTTCCAACCCCGCGAGCCGGGAGCGGGCAGGATCCCCAACTGCTGGAGCATGCCGAGATCGTCAGACGCACCCCAGCGCTCGCGCACGAGGCCGTCCTCGATGCGGCAGAGGTTGACACTCTTGACCTCAATCGAGCGGCCGGTGGCGGGAATACCGAGAAACGGGGCGGTGTGCGTGCCGCGTAGCGTCAGCACCTCCGCCACGAGATCGCCCTGCGCGATCACCGAATCAACTGACATCACCAGGTCTGGGAAGGCCGCCCGGAAGGTCTTCATCAGCTCGAGCACGCCATCTCGGCCCTGCGGCAGGTCCTTCAGGGGCAAGGTGTGGTCGAAGTGGTCCGGGTGAAGCAACTCCGGCGCTGCGTCGTAGTTGCCTTTGTTCCAGAGCTCCTCGTAGAAGCGGTACGCAATCTGCCGGTTGCGCTCCGCGAGCTCGAGGGCTGCCTGCGCTTCGTTGCTGGTCGCGGTCGCGGTCATAGTCGCCTCCCTGCGATGATCCGGCGACGGCGGTCTGGAACGTCCGATGGGCAGAGCGTCGGGACGGGAGCCAGAGCACGCGCCGCCGGGATTCTGTGTGTTGATAGCGTCATCATAGCAGACACGCGCGTGATGTCACGGGGGGACGCACCGCCCATGCGAGCGCGAGGGGGCTGGCCACGGCCTCGTTGACCGGCGTCACGTGGCGCCATAGCATGGCGGCAGAGGCCGCAACCGATTGCAGATCGTTCGGTTTGAACAGACAGGGTCGCCATGGCCACGTTCGAGGTGGAGCCGCTTGCCGACGGCGTGCGCTGGATCCGTGGCGTCATGCCGGACAACGTGATGTTCAAGCCGGACATCGCCAATGCCTACATCATCGAGCGGGGAGACGGCGTGACGATCGTCGACACCGGCGCCGGAACCGAGTTCCGGCAGGTTCTGCGCCGCTACTTCGCCGGGCGCTCGTACACGTCAGCGACGGTGATCAACACCCACTTTCACCCCGACCACGTCTGCAACAACATCGTGCTGGACGAGATCGACGCGCAACAGAAGATGCATCTCATCCACCCTAACGCCGTCCCGCTGATCGACCTCGCCGAGCTGGTGGCGCACGAGGTGCGCCTGTCTGCCGCGCAGGAGTACTGGGTGGTCAAGATCGACCGCCCGTTCGCGCTGAAGGTCGGCTCGGCGGTCGCGCGCGCGTGGGTTCGGCGCTGGCCCCGCTCCGCGCACCGCTTCGTCTTCCCCATCTTCGGCCGTCTCAACATTCACAAGCACAAGCCGATTGGAAGCCGGACGCGGCACATCGCACCGCTCAACGCGGAGGATCGGCGCGCGCTGCGGATCGGTAGCCAGGAGTTCCAGGGATGGCGCGCGGGCGACATGCTCATCATCGATGACCACGGCCACACGGCGGATTCCGTGTCGGTGTACGACACGGGCAGCCGGATGCTGCTCACCGGCGACCTGACGTTCGAGGACAACCCACTGTGGCCCAGCGGCACGTACGGGCGCATGATCGCCAACCTGCGGGCGTTACGGACGCTGGCGGCGGAGGGCGAGGTCGGGCTGTTCGGCGACGGTCACCTGCCACGCGTCATGACGGACTCCGCCGAGATGGTCGCGCACTTCGACGCCCTGATCGCCACCCACGAACGCAGGCGCGCCGCCGTGCTCGACGTGGCCCGCCGGCACAACCTGCACACGGTCGACGACGTGCAGCGCGCGCTGCTGGCAGAAAACACCGAGTTTCAGCAGCTCTCCCGCGCCGGGGAGTTCCCGATGGCGTACCGCTGGACCCGTGCGATCGTCGCGCTCGCGTTACGGGAAGCGCGCGAGGAACAGGCGTCGGACGCCACGTGAAGGAGGCGACTCATGCAGCCCGACACGTTGGGATTCGCCGGTCTCGGTCGCATGGGCGGTCCGATGTCGAGGCGGCTGGTGGAGGCTGGCTACCCGCTGCTGGGATTCGATGTGGCGGGCACGAGCGAGCGGCTGCCTGACGGCGCGGACGCCGCCGAGTCGATCGCCGATCTTGCCGCGCGGGTCGACCTGCTGCTGCTCAGCGTCCCGGACGGCGCGGCCTCCCGCGAAATCTGCCGCCAGATCGCGGCGACGACAGATCGGCGGGTGCGCGTTTTGATCGACCTGTCGACAATCGGCATCGCGGCGGCGCGCCAGTGTGCGGCGACGCTGGAGCCGGCGGGCGTGGCGTACGTCGACGCGCCGGTCAGCGGCGGGGTAGCGGGCGCGGTCAGCGGGTCGCTGGCGCTGATGGCGGGCACGACGGAGGCGCTGTTCGCGGAAATGGAGCCAGTGCTGACCGTGCTGGCGCGCAACCGTTTCCGGGTGGGCGACGAGCCGGGGCACGGGCAGGCGATGAAGCTGGTCAACAACTACGCTTCTGCCGCCGCGCTGGCCGCGACCGCCGAGGCGACGGTGTTCGGCGCCCGCATGGGCCTGGACCTGGCGACGATGGTCGAGATTCTGAACGTTTCCAGCGGGCGCAGCACGGCCAGCGAGGACAAATTCCCGCGCGCGGTCGTGACGGGAACGTACGACTTCGGCTTCCCGGGGGCGGGGATGGCGAAGGATGTCAGGCTGTATCTGGAAAGCGCGGTCGCTGCCGAGGTTCCGCACGATCTGGCGGACACCGTGGCGGCGCTCTGGAAGCAGTTCAGCGCGGCGCAACCGGAGGCGGACCTGACGGCGATCCATCGGTATTTCGAGCAGGGAGGTTGAGATGAGCGGTCGATCTGACGCACTGGCGGAGCGCTTCGAGGCGGCGGTCGAGGAATTCATCGGAGTCGTCGAGCCATTGACGGACGAGCAGTGGCGGACGGTCTGCCCGAACGAGGAGCGGTCGATCGGCGTGCTGGCGCGGCACGGCGCGCAGTTCATCCCGTTCGAGCTGTCGTATTTCCAGGCGTTCGCCGCCGGGCGGCAGCCGTCGATGATCGACCGGAACCAACTCGCAGAGTGGAACGCAAACCACGCCATCGAGTGGGCGCAGGCGCCACAGGACGAAACGCTGGAGTTGTTGCGCGAACGCGCCGCGCACGCCGCGAGCGAGGTGCTCCAGATGACTGACGAGCAACTGGCGATGTCGGGCCGTTACACGAAGGAGATCGAGGAGCCGTGGACGGTCGAGAAGTGGCTGGACCGCGTTCTCATCGGGCATGTCTTCGTCCACCTGCAGAGCATCCGCGAGACGCTGGCGAGCGAGGGCGCTGACTGACGGAGTCCCATTGGTCGGCGTCGTGTGTCGGCGGGAGGTTCGCGGGGTTCGAAGTGACAGGGTTCGCGGTCGTGTTGCCGGTTCGGCGGCGTGGGGGCCGGCCGGGCGCATTGCGATGCGCCCCTACGGGTTGACGCTTCGTCCCTCCACTCGACACGCGGTCGCGCGGGGACTACAGTAGCGCCTCGGAACGCGCGACAACGCCGCGTCATTGCAGGAGACAGCGTCATGGCCGATTCGCGATCAGCACAGCAGCGGGTGGATGTCGTTATCGTCGGAGCGGGCTTCGCGGGGCTGTACATGCTGCATCGCCTGCGGGGGCTGGGCATGACGGCGCGGGTGTTCGAGAAGGGGGACGGGGTCGGCGGGACGTGGTACTGGAACCGCTACCCCGGCGCGCGCTGCGACATCGAGAGCATGGACTATTCCCTCTCCTTCGACGACGAGCTGCAGCAGGAATGGCAGTGGTCGGAACGCTACGCGCGACAGCCGGAGATTCTGCGTTACGTCAACCACGTGGCGGACCGCTTCGACCTGCGGCGCGGGATCACGTTCAACACGCTGGTGACCGCCGCGACCTGGGACGATGAGGCGAGTCGCTGGCTGGTTGAGACGGACACCGGCGAGCGGGTGTCGTGCCAGTTCTGCGTAATGGCGACCGGCTGCCTCTCCGTGCCGCAGGCGCCGCGCTTCGCCGGGCTGGAGTCGTTCCGCGGACCCTGGCACCAGACCGGACTGTGGCCGCACGCAGAGGTCGATTTCAGCGAGCAGCGGGTGGCAGTGATCGGCACGGGGTCGTCGGCGATCCAGTCGATTCCGGTCATCGCGGGGCAGGCGGCGCGGCTGAACGTTTTCCAGCGTACGCCGAACTTCAGCGTCCCGGCGCACAGCAGACCGCTCGATCCGGAGTACGAGCGGCAGATCAAAGCCAACTACGCCGAGTTCCGCAAGTCGGCCCGCGAGTCGCGGGCCGGATTCGTGGTGGCGACGAACGCGAACACGGACACTCCCACGCTGGAGGCGACGCCGGAGCAGCAGCGACAGGAGTACGAGGCGCGCTGGGCGCACGGCGGCTTTGGACTGATGTCGTCGTTCTCGGACCTCTACACGAACCTGGACGCCAACGAAACGACGGCGGAGTTCGTGCGCGCGAAGATCCGCGAGACGGTGCGCGACTCGGCGGTAGCCGAACTGCTGTGCCCCCGCGATTACCCGATCGGCACGAAGCGGCTCTGCGTCGACACGGAGTATTACGAGACGTACAACCAGGAGCACGTCACGCTGGTCGACATCCGCTCGGCGCCTATCGTGGAGATCACGCCAGGCGGACTGCGCACCACCGAAGCGGCTTACGAGCTCGACGCAATCGTGTTCGCCACCGGCTTCGACGCGATGACCGGCGCGCTGTTCGCGATCGACATTCGCGGGCGGGGCGGGGTGGCGCTGCGCGATAAATGGGCGAACGGGCCGCAAACATACCTGGGCATCGCGACGGCCGGATTCCCGAACATGTTTCTCATTACCGGGCCCGGCAGCCCGTCCGTGCTAAGCAACATGATGGTTTCGATCGAGCAGCACGTGGAGTGGGTGTCGGACTGCGTCGAATACCTGAGCGAGCGGGGCATTGCGACGCTGGACCCCACGCCGGAGGCGGAGGAGCGCTGGGGCGAGCACGTTTACGACGAGGGGCACGCCACGCTGTACCCGCTGGCGAACTCGTGGTACATGGGCGCCAACATCCCCGGAAAGCCGCGCGTGTTCATGCCATACATCGGTGGCGTTGGGGCGTATCGCAAGGAATGTGACGAGGTGGCGGCGAAAGGCTACGACGGATTTGCCCTCGCGTGACGGACGGGGGAGTCGCCCCCACCCCCCGGCCCCCTCTCCCATTGCTGGGAGAGGGGGAGACGAGGCTGCAGTCGGATGCGCTCCTGCTCGTCACGCTGTGCCTGGCCTCGTCGCTGGCGGTGATCAATGCGCTGGCGCTGGCGCCATTTCTGGCCGAGATCGCGCCGGAGATAGGGACGACTGTCGCGCTGCTGGGGCAGGCGGTGACGGCCACGTCACTGGTGGGCGCGGCCTTCGCGCTGACGATGGGGCCGGGCGCTGACTGGGCGGGGTACCGGATGCTGCTACTGGCAGGCATCGGTGCGATGATCGCGGGCAGCCTGGGCACGGCCATCGCGCCGAGCTATGCGCTGCTGATCGGCGCGCAGGTCATCGGGGGGCTCAGCGGGGCCGCGATCACGCCAATGGCGTTCGCCATCGCAGGACAGCGCTTCACCGGCGAGCAGCGGCGCACGGCGATTGCCCGCATGTACGCCGCCGCTGCCGGGGCTGGCGTGGTCGGTTTTCCGCTACTGACCTTCATCGGCGAGCGAGCCGGCTGGCGCTGGTCGTTCGTCGCGCTGGGGCTGGCGGCAACGCTCGGGCTGGCGCTGGCCTGGGTCGTTATCCCCCGCGATCGAGCCGAGCGCACGGCGCCGTTCCGGCTGCGCACGATGCTGCATTCGTACCGCCCGATCCTGCGGCACAGGTCGACGGCGTTGCTGTACGGCGGGCAGTTCCTGCGGGGCGTCTGCTGGGTCGGCACGCTGGCCTACGCCGGAGCGTTTTTCGTTGAGGAGCTGGGGAGGTCGTTGCAGGAGGCCGGGCTGATCTGGGTGGTGGTCGGGCCGGGCTTTCTGATCGGCAGCCTGCTCGTCAGCGCGCGGCTGCGGCTGCTCGACCAGCGGCTGACGTTCGCTGTTTCGGTCGCGCTGATGGGGTTGACCATCGGAGGAGTGTTCGTCTGGCAGCCATCATTTCTGATCGCCTATGCTCTGCTGTTCGTGGCGGCGCTGTTCGGCGGCGTGGCGGAGGTGACGACGGTGACGATCCTGGCGGCTGAGTCCCCGGCCCAGCAAGGGACGACGATGGCGCTCAACTCGGCGATCATCCGGCTCGGATCGGCGGGCGGCGGGGCGATCGGCGGCACGCTGCTGGCGACAGGAGGCTACGCGTCGCTGGGCGTCGGGTTCCCACTGGTCGCGTTCGGCGCGGCGCTGTGCGGCTGGCTCTCGCGCCGCCGGTCGCCCACTTGCGCGCGTGACGCTGTGCGAGAATGAGCCACTCCTGGCGCGGTCGAGCCGGAAGGAGCGTGTCGTGGCCGATCCAATCATTCAGCAGTACGTCCGCGAGAACGCCAGCTGCGATGACTGGGACCCACGCGCGCCGGAGGTCGCCGCTCTCGTGATGGAGCTGATCGCCGGGCGGCTGCCGTGGGCGAAGATAGAGCACGTCGGTAGCTCCGCCGTGCCGGGCTGCGCCGGAAAGGGCATCATCGACCTGCAAATCTCAGTCAGCGCCGATGAGCTCCAGCCGGTGAAGGATGCCCTTGAGGAGCTTGGCTTTCAGCGCCAGCGCTGGGGCATGGTGTGGCCGGAGGAGCGTCCGATGCGCGTGGGCGCGATCGAGCATGACGGCGCGAGCTTCCGCCTGCATGTGCACGTCGTGCCGGAGGACAACCCCGACATCGACGTCATGCCGCGCTTCCGGGATACGCTGCGGTCCCATCCGGCCCTGCGCGACGCCTACGTCGCGTGGAAGCGCGCCATCATCGAGAGCGGACAATCGCAGGCAGACGAGTACACGATCGCGAAGGGCATGTGGATCGAGCAGGTCCTCTCCGGCCAGACGCCGGGCGAGGCCCCGAACGTACAAGGAGACGCGTGATGACCGACCGAGCGCGGCCGCTGAAGATAGGCTTCGGCCTGCCTGACGCCGAGGGGCTGATGGAGGGCGGCACGGCCCGCTGGAGTGATCTGGCGGACATGGCGCGCGTCGCGGAGGACGCGGGCTTCGACTCGCTGTGGGTGCAGGACCATCTGCTGTTTCGGCTGGAAGGGCAACAGCAGGAGAGCGAGGGGCCGTGGGAGAGCTTTTCGTTGCTGGCGGCACTGGGCGCCGTCACCGAGCGGGTGGAGCTGGGCACGCTGGTCACCTGCACGAGCTTTCGCAACCCAGCGCTGACCGCCAAAATCGCCGACACCATCGACGAGATCAGCGGCGGGCGGGTCATCCTCGGGCTAGGCGCTGGCTGGCACGAGCCGGAGTACCGCGCCTTCGGCTTTCCGTTCGACCACCGCGTCTCCCGCTTCGAGGAGGCGCTGGCAATCATCGCCGGGCTGCTGCGCGAGGGCGCGATCGACTTCGAGGGGCGCTATTACTCCGCCCGCGACTGCGAGCTGCGTCCAAGAGGGCCACGCCCGCGCGGACTGCCGCTGATGCTGGGCAGCACGAGCCCGCGCATGCTGGGACTGGCCGCGCGCCACGCCGACGCGTGGAACGCGTATTTCACGCGCATTGCCAACAGGGCGAGCGGCGTCCCGGCGGTGCGGGAGATCGTCGACGCCGCCTGCGTGGAGGCGGGCCGCGACCCGGCGACACTGGAGCGCACGGTGGCGGCGTTCGTAGATTTCAGCGGTTCGGCGGACGGAGCGTCGTCGATGAACCCGACCGGCGCGCCCGCGCTCACCGGGACGGTGGGTGAGCTCGCCGAGGAGATGCGGGCCTTCGCGCGGGAAGGTATTTCCCACGTGCAAGTGCACATCGAGCCCGCGACGCCGGCCGGGCTGGAACAGTTCGGGCGGGTGCTGGAAGCGCTCGACCGTTGAACCCCACCCCCTGTCCCCCTCCCCCAAAGGGAGAGGGGGAGATTGGGGATCGGGGATTGGATTGCTTGGGAGCGGGGCATGTTTCAGGCACGCAAGGAGCAACAATGAGCCAGCGGACCCGACCCGCCAAGATCGGCATCGAGCTACCCGTCGCCGAGCGCAAGGGGCGCCAGGACACGGCGCGCTGGGCGGACATCAGCGCCATGGCCCGCCGCGCCGATGAGGTCGGATTTGACTCGCTGTGGGTTGAGGACCACCTGATCTTCCGGCATCCCGGGCAGGAGCCACAGGGGGTCTGGGAGTGCTGGTCGCTCATGGCCGCGCTGGCCGCCATCACCGAGCGGATGGAGATTGGCGCGCTCGTCTCGTGCGCCACATTTCGCAACCCCGCGCTGACGGCCAAGATGGCCGACACCATCGACGAGATCAGTGGCGGCAGAGTCATCCTCGGTCTGGGGGCGGGGTGGAACGAGGCGGAGTACCGCGCCTTCGGCTTCCCCTTCGACCACCGCGTGTCTCGCTTCGAGGAGACGTTGCGGATCATTCACGGACTGCTGAAGGACGGCCAGATCGACTTCGAGGGCCGCTTCTACTCGGCCCGCGACTGCGAGCTTCGTCCCCGTGGCCCCCGCCCGCAGGGTCCGCCGATCCTGCTCGGCACGACCGGCGAGCGCATGTTGCGCCTGACCGCGCAGTACGCCGATCAGTGGAACGCCTACTTCGTGCACACGAACAACCGCGCCTCCGGCGTCGCCGAGCTGCGGGAGCGGGTAGACGCCGCCTGCCACGCCGTTGGCCGCGATCCGGCCACCCTGCAACGCACGGCGACGGTGATGGTCAACATGGCCGGGACGGCGGCCAAGCCGCTCGCGCCGCACTGGACCTTCGAGCCGCTGACCGGCACTCCCGACGGGATCGCCTCCGAGCTGCACGCGTACGCGGCGCAGGGCATCAGCCACATCCAGCTCTGGCTGGAGCCGAACACTATCGAGAGCATCGAGGCCTTCGCTCCGGCGCTGGCAGCGTTCGACCGGGGATAGGACATTGCGCCGGCCGTCCTCGACCTGCTATTCTCAAGCGCTCTATGCCCGGGAGTCACAGGCCCAATGGCTGGCGTGACGTGTTTGGATATCCGGCAGGCTGGCGAGGTCGGGCGCTGGTCCTGCACAAGATTGTGTGTTACATGATGCCGCGTTTCCGACCTATCCTCGTTGTCGCGTTGCTCGTGTGCGCGCTGCCGCTCGTGGCAGGCGCGCAGAGTTCCGGACTCGACCCGTTCCAGAGCACGTGGGCCCGCACCGACAAGCCCGTCAACGACGGGGTAATCGTGCGCACCTGGATGTGGGGACTGCAGACCGACGCCTACCCCACGGTCGAGCCCTACGTCGAGGGCGTTGAGGGCGAACGGCACGTCGTCTACTTCGACAAGTCCCGCATGGAGATCACCGATCCGTCCGAGGACCAGACAGACCCGTGGTTCGTGACGAACGGACTGCTCGTGGTGGAGTTGGTCAGCGGCGAGATGCAGGTCGGCGACGAGGCGTTTGAAACGCGGAGCCCGGCCCACGTGAACGTGGCGGGTGACGTCGGCGACCCGCACGGCCCGACCTACGCAACCTTCAGCGGTTTGATGGCGCCGTATTCCGGCAGCCAGCCGACGACGCTGTCGCAAACGGTCGACCGGGCAGGCAACGTGTCGACCGACAGCCGCTTCACGGCCTACGATGTTGGCACGGCGCGCTGGGTTGACGAGACGCAGCACTGGGTCGCGGCGCCATTCTGGGAGTTCATGAACTCGGAGGGGATCATCTGGATCGAGGGGGACCTCGCCGTCGACGATCTGTTCCCAGACCCGTTCTACGCCACCGGCTTCCCGATCACCGAGGCGTACTGGACGCGTGTGCTGCTCAAGGACATCCCCACGGACGTGCTGGTGCAGTGTTTCGAGCGGCGCTGCCTGACGTACACGCCCGACAATCCGGCAGGCTGGAAGGTCGAGGCGGGCAACGTGGGGCTGCACTACTACATCTGGCGCTATGGGGAGGCTCCGCCGAAGACGGTTGGCTAGGCGGGCTGGGCTCGTAGCACCGCGTCCCAATCCGCTCCGCGAGGTGCGACGCCAAACTCGGAGATGGCGAGGCGGAGGACCTGCTCAAGCGCGACGGGGCCAGTCGGGAAGTGGACCTTGTGCAACTCGCGGGGGCGCACGGCGCTGTCTGCGCGTGCCGCTGCAGAGCCGATGTGCAGGTGTGGCTCGGCAGCCTCGCTCGGCGATTCAGGATGCCAGTGGTAGGCGACGATTTCAGTGCCGTTTCTGAACTCCAGCACGTACAGGTAGCTAGTCACGCTCATTTGCACAGTAGCCGCGACACGCTTTACACGACATCCCTGCGCAACGCTCAGCGCCAATTGACTGTCTTCGCTCAATTCAGCGCGACCGCCGCCTCTCAAGGCAAACCGATACTCGCGGCGTCCTATCGAGCGCAATCCGGGCGGGACGGCCTGTGTATGGATGACAGCTTGCGAGACGCAGCTGACGATTCGTTGGAGATCGGATCGATGCTCGCCGACAACGATTCGGACGAGTCTGCCGGCCGTCACGCGACCGAGCGCCTAACGCGCAAAGGGAATGAGAAATGCAACCATCAAGACATCGGTGCGATCTGGATCCTCGATCTCACCCGCTTCCCACCGCTTGATGAACTCCTCAGCGCTCATCCCGAGCCGCTCCTGTGCCTGTTGCTCGAGCAGAACCCACCCCTCTTCAGCACTTACCTCATGAATCGGGGGTAAGTCGACGGGGCTGCTTTCATGTTCGACAGTCTGTCGATGTCTGGGAATTGCCATATGTCACCGTGACTTCATTGATCAGCCTGAGCGCGATGTGAACCCCATTTTATCTCACGTCGGGCGTCCGCGCGTCGTTCAGTTGTCGCCCGCCATGCCAACGACGCCGAGCTACTTCAGCCGGTCCGCGTGGAACAGCCCTGGGTGCGCGCCGGTCAGGACGTACTCGGCGCAGAGGCGGGCGGTGGCGGGGCCGAAGCTCATTCCGGAGCCGGTGAAGCCAGCGGCGAAGTACACGTTCGGCATGTCGGGCAGGCGGCCGACCAGCGGCAGGGCGTCCCTGGTGAAGCCCATGATGCCGGCCCAGCGGTGCGTGACCTTCAGTTTCGCGATCTCCGGGAAGCGCGCGGCCACCCACGACTCCATGCCTGCCTGCAGGTGGGGCGTCGTCTCGTCGCCGTAGCCGACCTCCTCATCGACGAAGCGGTCGCGGTAGCCGCCGATAAGAAAGCGGC
>DATKCN010000134.1:0-4047 GCA_035513175.1 Thermomicrobiales bacterium | reverse complement strand
CGCCGGAGTTCACCGACCGCAGACGCGCGTCGATCGATCCCTCGACGGCGATGGGCGTCGTCCTGCCCGGCGACATTGGACGCGTGCCCGCCGGAGCCGCGGCTGGCGGTGGTGGCACGACACACTTCTGTGTCATGGACGCCGCCGGCAACCTCGTTTCCAGCACCCAGACATTAATCGGCGGGTTCAGCAGCATCGGCGTGGCTGGCGGCACCGGTGTCATTGTCAGCGGCGCGCTGCAGTGGTTCGATCCCCGACCCAACGCGCCGAACAGCGTGGCGCCCGCCAAGCGACCGCTAACGAATATGTGTCCGCTGATCGTCGAGCGCGCCGGCAAACCGGTGCTGGCGGTCGGCGCCCCTGGCTCACGCCGGATCACCAATGCCGTTAGCCAGACGACGCTCAACGTGCTGGAGTTCGGCATGCCGGTTCAGGAAGCCATCTCCGCGCCCCGCATCGACTGCTCGATGGACTACATCCTGGCCGACGACCGCATCTCACCGGAGACGCTCGACACACTCCGGGCGCTGGGTCACCGCGTCGAGCCGGTGCGCGAGTTCATCAACGAGGGTGGTCCGGCTACCGGCCACCGGGGCAACTTCGCGCGCCCGGCAGCGATCCACTTCGACGCGCAGGGCACGCGGCACGGCGGCGACTACCCGTTCGTTGAAGGCATCGCGATTGGCGTGTTGCCGGACTGACCGGTAAAGGACGCCAATTTCATGTGTGACGGTGAAGGAATTCCTTCTTTCTGTCTTTCCGTCAATTTGCCGGTGTTCGGAGCCGTCGAGAGCGCACGCGGTTGCAGGCGACGCGAGCGGTGGCGGGAGCATTGACAGCGCGGGACAGCGTGCATCGACGTCAGGCGAGCGTCGTGAAGAGCGTCTCGGGATCGGGAACCTGCACATCGATGACGCTGCCGGACTCAACAACGTCGGCGGTTTCAGGCACGACGATCAGACAGTTGGAACGCGCAGCCGATGTCAGCACCGCCGAGCCCCGCTCGCCGGTCGGATGGACGCGAAACCCAGCGTCGTCGCGGGTGAGCACGCCGCGCACGAAGTGGCGACGTCCGCCCCGGTTCTCAAGCTTCTCGCTCAACGTCGCCCGGACGGTAGGCATCGCCAGGTCTGTGCGACCCAGCATCTTCAGCAGCGCCGGACGCCCAAACTGCTCGAACGAGACGAGCGCGGCCACCGGGTTGCCCGGCAGGCCCAGCACCGGCAGCGAGCCGATCACGCCGAACGCCAGCGGCTTGCCAGGCTTCATTCGCACCTGCCATACGTCTACCCTGCCCTCGGACTGCATGAAGTCTTTGACGAGGTCGAAGTCGCCAACCGAGACTCCTCCGGAGGTCACCAGTAGATCGGCGTTGCCCGCGTGGCGAAGCGCGTCGCGCAGGTCGGCCGCTGAGTCCCGCGCGACGCCGAGCAGCACGGGATCTCCGTCGTAGCGGCGCACGAGCGCGGCCAGCATGTATGAGTTGCTGTTGCGAATCTGCCCGGGCCCCAATTCCGCTCCGACCTCTGCGACCTCGTCGCCGGTCGCCAGAATGCCGACCACCGGACGGCGATGGACGCGGGCGCTTGACAGATTCAGCGACGCAAGCAGCCCTATCGCCGCCGGTCCGAGTCGGGTTCCAGCTTGAATTGGAACATCGCCAGCGGCGATGTCTTCGCCCGCCTCGCGCACGTTGTCGCCAGTGCGAGGCGCGCGGCGCACCTCGACGACGCGGCGTTGGCGGGCCGGCGCCGGGTCGTCTACCTCATTCGTCTCCTCGAAGCGCACGACGGCGTCGGCTCCCGCTGGCAACGGCGCGCCGGTCATGATGCGCATTGCCTCGCCAGCGGCAACCGCCAGCGGGCTGACGGTTCCGGCCGCCACATTGTCGACGACCCGCAACGTCACCGGGGCGCGCGCAGCATCGGCCGCACGCAGCGCGTAGCCATCCATCGCGGAGTTGCGAAATGGCGGAACCGCCGCACTCGCCACGACATCAGCCGCCGCCACGAGGCCAAGTGCCTCCAGCAGGGGGATGTCAACCGCCTCCAGCGGTCGGAAGTGGGACAGGATGCGCTCGCGCGCCTCATCGACGCCGATCATTGCGTCTGGACACTCCCAGCCTCGGCTCGACCTCGACGGCGCCACGTCCCGGCTCGGGCTGCTTGTCTCCAGCTAGAGCGCCTTCATGGCTTCGACGAGGCCACGCACGCTCTCGGACGACTTGTGCAGCGCCGCAGTTTCCTGGTCGGTGAGCGCGACCTCGATGATCTGCTTGATCCCGCCCGTGCCCAGCTTCACCGGCACGCCGACGAACAGGCCGTTGATCCCGTACTCCCCTTCGAGCAGCACGCTGCACGGGATGACGCGGTTTTTGTCGAGCACGATCGAGTCGACCATCTGCGCCGTCGAGTTGCCCGGCGCGTAGAACGCCGAGCCCGTCTTCAGCAAGCCGACGATTTCAGCGCCGCCGTTTGCCGTGCGCTCCGATAGCGCCCGAATGCGGTCGGCGGTCATCAGCTCGGTAATCGGGATGCCGGCCACCGTCGTGAAGCGCGGCAGCGGAACCATCGTGTCCCCATGGCCGCCGAGCACCAGCGCCTGCACGTCCTCCACGGACACGTCCAGCTCCAACGCGATGAAGGTGCGGAAGCGGGCCGAGTCGAGCACGCCAGCCATGCCGATGACACGCTCCTTCGGGAATCCGGCGGCATCGAAGGCAACATGGCACATGGCGTCCAGCGGGTTCGAGACGACGATCACGACCGTGTCCGGTGACTGGGCGACAAGCTGCTCGGTGACGCTACGGACTATGCCCATGTTGGTGCGCAGCAGGTCGTCACGGCTCATGCCCGGCTTGCGAGCGACGCCGCTGGTAATCACGACGACATCGGAGCCTGCCGTGTCCTCGTAGGAATTAGCGCCGGTGAGCGTCGAGTCGTAGCCGACGACCGGCCCGGACTGCATCAGATCGAGCGACTTGCCCTGGGGCATGCCCTCGACAATGTCAACCACGACGATGTCGGCATAGTCGCGCTCCGCCAACTTCTGGGCCACGACCCCGCCAACGTTTCCGGCCCCGACGACTGTTACTTTACCGCGCATCCTGTCGCCCGTCCCTCCCGCTTCGATCGGCCCGCCACGTTGCGGCGGCAGAGCCTCCCCGTTGCTGTGATCATAGCACCGAGCGGCCACGGGCCGGCCCGCCACGGCCTTGCGCCGGGCTCCCCGACGGTTGACCGTCAAGCGACCGGGCCGGTATACTAGGTTGCGCTCGAGCGCAGGCAGGCGACGCTTGCCCAGGTGGCGGAATAGGCAGACGCGCTAGCTTGAGGGGCTAGTGCCCGCAAGGGCGTGGGGGTTCAAGTCCCTTCCTGGGCACCGGATTTCGAGGCGACGACGCGTCGAGCATTGAGGGCGATTAACTCAGCTGGAAGAGTGCCACGTTTACACCGTGGATGTCAGAGGTTCGAGCCCTCTATCGCCCACCCGCACGCGATGAACCAGCGTTTTAACGCATGCCGAGGTAGCTCAGTTGGTAGAGCATACGACTGAAAATCGTAGTGTCGGCGGTTCGATCCCGCCCCTCGGCACCACATTCGCATCTACAAACCCTCGACCAGCACGAAAATGTCACGGCCGAATAGCCTGCACGCGTCGCTCTTCGTCTTCGAGCGATTTGAGATGTCGTGGTCTGGCAATCGAGACTGGCGATCCAATCCGCGAAAAGCACGTGCAACTACCCTGATCGGATCGCAAGTGCTGACTCACAGGCAGTAGCCGGTGGAGCTGTTCGTTCGACCGTGAAGGGCGCTTGGTGATGTCGACACTCGTCGTTGTGCCTTGCGGGTCAGCCAAAGTCTGGGATCGCTATCCGAACGCAGGTCCGACCGCTGCACAAGACGTGTACACCGGCTCGCCGTTTGTCCTCAATCGCCATTACGCCGAGCAATTCGGTGACTCGTGGGTAATTCTCAGCGCAAAGTACGGCTTTGTCGCCCCTCAGTTCGTCATTCGCGAACCGTACAACGTCACGTTCAAACTCAA
>DATKCN010000133.1:0-26232 GCA_035513175.1 Thermomicrobiales bacterium | reverse complement strand
GCGGCGAGGTAGTAGTTGGAGAACTTGAACAGCTTCCACGCAAGCCTTGACGATTGCTCGACGTACATCCTTCCGGCCAGACCGATGAAGACCGCTCCCAGCGCGAGAGCGGCGAACAGGTAGAGCAGTCCGGCGGCTCCGGCTGGAACGACGAGCAGCGAGATCGGGACGAGCATAAGCGAATACAACAGGATGTGCTTGCGCGTCTGGTTTGCGCCGTGAGTAACCGGCAACATCGGAATGCCAGCCCTCTGGTAATCGCGCGCTTTCAGCAACGCCAGGCTCCAGAAATGGGGTGGCGTCCAGTAGTAGATGAGCGCGAACAGCAGGATTGACGTCAGGCTGACGCCGCCGGTCACAGCGGCCCAGCCAACGAGCGGCGGGAATGCTCCCGCGGCGCCGCCGATGACGATGTTCTGGGGCGTCGAGCGTTTGAGGAAGCGCGTGTACACGACGACGTAGAACAGGCCCCCGCCCAGCGCGAGAAGGGCAGCGACGGGGTTCACCAATGTCCAGAACACGACGACCGCCGCGACACTGAGCAGCAGCCCAAAGTTTCGCACCTGCGTGGTGGTCAGCGTGCCGGTCGGAATCGGGCGACCGCGGGTGCGAGCCATGACGCCATCGATGTCGCGGTCGAGATAGCAGTTGAGAGCGCTCGCGCCTCCGGACGCCAACGCTCCACCGGTCAGCGTGGCGACGACCAGCCATATCGAAGGCCAACCGGGCGCGATCAGCATGGCGCCGAGCGTCGTGGCCAGTAGCAGCAGCATGATGCCGGGCTTCGTCACCCGCAGGAAGTCACGCGCCGTCGCCAGCCACGCGTCAAGCGCGTGGGGGGCGCCAATGAGCGAGGCAGCGTCAACAGGGCGAATGACGATCCCAACCATGACCAGCAGCGCCCAGGCCGCCCCCGCCGCCGCGAAATGTGTTCCGGAAATCAGGGACGACTCGATCCCACTGGCCGAGACGGCCCCGACGAGCGCCTCGGCAGAGAATACCGCCAGTAGCGCCACTGGCACGAACGGGCGAGCCCCGGCGCGCACGAGCCCTATCGCCAGCGCGATCAACAACATGCCCGACCCCGTGACGAGAACTCGATGAACGTTCTGTGGTTCGAGAAGCGCCGCAGAACCATCGATTGGATCGCACAATGGCCAACCGGCGCAGGCGCTCCGCGTGCCAGCGGACGCGAGATAGGCCCCTGAGACGAGCGCTCCGAGCACCAGCGCCCCCGACACCCCGACGAGGCCGGACAGCGTGGCGAGCCGGTCGAGCGCGATTCCATCGCGGACCCCGAGGTAGCGCGGCAGGGATCTGACGGATGACGCGAGGACAAGTGATACGGCCAGCAGCAGCGCGGTGGCGCCGAAGTGCGCCGAAACGGCCCATACAGCCAGCGATGGAGTCTCGCTGGCGATCAGCGCGGCGCTCTGGACGGCGATCAGCGCCACGGCCGTCCGCGAGGACCGAATGATGCGGGGATCGTCGCGCAGCCGCAACCACGCCACGATCGCTAGCAGCACCGTCGCGATCGCCATGGACGTTGCGAGGGCGAACCGTGTCGTCCCGATCGACGTGGCTGGCAACATCGGGAATGCAAACCCGGTGAGGCCGCCGGCGCCGAAGTCGAGACCGGCGGTCACGATGAGGGCGAACGCGAGTGTCGACACGAGCGTCGAGAGCCGCAGCACCTGAGTTTGCGCCCACGTCTCCGTCACGCTCGACCACTCCATGCCCACGCTTGCCCAGCGGTACTGCCACGCGGTCGGTGGCGCCGGGCCGCTCCGTCACCCTCGGGAAGTGTAACGCCATCTCGCCTGATGAGCCATGCCCTATGCGGCGCTCAACTCGGCGGGCTCTTCCGGTCGTGGGCGGAAAAAATAGACGACGATCGCGCCAAGAGCGATCGTGGCAGTGACGAAGGAGACGAGTGGATACCAGCCATCCAGAGGTAGGGAACGGATCAGGACAATGATGGCCAGTCCGGCGGCCAGCATACGCAGGTAGGCCGGTGAGCCATCGCCGCATTTCCACCGCGAGCGGCTGAGCGCCATGCCGATCACCATGCCGACGACTATCTGGCTGGCATAGAGCACGAAGACGTAGAGCACGAGCGTGACGATCGCGATGGGGATGCCGATGACGGTGATGGCGACCACCAGCGCAACAACCGGAATGCCGAAGAGCGCGGCGAGACCCCACAGCAGCGAGCGCGCCGGGGCCAGCCGCAGCGTATCGCTGATGCCGATCACGGTCTCAGGGATGACGCGCAGCAGCAGCCAACCGGTTGCAAAAGCCCAGCCGAAGCGGAAGACGGCGAACAGCAGCGATCGGGCGATGGTTTCGCCAAACGACGGATGATCGGGAGTAATCCGAGTCACCTGTGCGGTAATCGACGTGCCGCCATCGACGAGCATTTCGTGATCGCTGGTGTAGGTGAACGGTTCACGAACGTCGGCTCCGGGCGTGAAGCGCAGCGTGTTCACGCGGATGTCTGACGCGTCTCCGAGAGTCCCGCTGACGCGAAGATCGCGAACCGAGCCCCGCAGGCCGCCGCGCATGCTGCCCGCGAGATCAGCGTTCGTGACCCGCATGATGACCTCGCCAGCGACCACGCCTGCCTCGCCGAGCCTGAGGCGAGTCGCCGCAACGACGAGATCGCCGTCGATGCTGCCGCTTTCAACGATCACGTCGGAAGCGGCAGCACGCACGGCGTGACCTATGTCCGCCGCGATGATGACCGAGGAGCCGGCGGCCATCACACTCCCTCCAACATCAGCGCGGATGATGACGTCGCCCGAAAAAGCGTGCACACTGCCGGTGACAGGCGCGAGAATCTGTATTCTGCCCGCGGCCGCGAGGACATCACCGTTAACGGGCGCGTCGATGATGATGTCGGACCCCAGCAGATAGAGGTCGCCCTCAACCGGATCGGAGATGACGATCTGGTCGCCGGAGACGATCTCGGCGGCTACGACTGTCGCTGGGATCAGCGCCAACAGGAGCGCGGCGAGCGCGAGTCGTCGTCGCAGGCGCGTGGGCCGTTCCCGCGCCCCCGGAGGCACAATTGCGGATCCGCCGTAGAACACTTTCACATCTGCCCCTGATCGTTGAGCCGGGATTGATCTGGAGCGGCCAAACGTTCAGAACGAGCAGTGCGCTACACCCTGGCTGCGGGAATGAACGAGTTGATTTCCGCCAGCACCTGCTGGTCGCGCTCGGCGAGGCCCTGGACGACGGCGCGGATCGTCGTCGTTCCATCGCGGGCCGTGCGCTCCATATCGAGCTGCTCGTCGGACATGTTGCGCACGAGCGCGAGAATTGCTTCGCGGGCCGTTCCGAACTCCGAAAGCAGGACGCGCACGTCCTGGTCATTGAACGGCTCCGGAATTGCCACCTCACCGGTTTGACCGGCAGCCATGGTCATGTTCTTCAGTTGCTGGGATGTCGCCAACTCTTGAGCGCGGAGATCCGCGAGGACGCTGAGGAGCGACTTGCCGCTCGCGCCCGCGGTGGCGGCCTGCTCGTTCGCTATCGGCCGAATTGTGAGGTTCAGCCCTCGATATGTGCCGATCAGGCTGTCGATTAAATCCGCGTGCGCCACAAGTCCCTCCAGTCACGTCTGCCCCGGGCGGGTCGGCAGCCCATTGAATGCCGTGAGCCGCAACGGATCGAATTGGATCAGCATAACCCAATATCGCTCAGCGCGGGAACTCTGATACGGCTATGGTACGATATCGCCGCAATCGGGTCGACCGAAGGCGGGGCTTTTGGTGCGCGTATCCGGCGATCGCCGGGGACAACGCGGGCCGTTTGCCATGCTGAAGGAGCAGTTATCGAATGTCGATACGCCGCCGCACGCCGTTGCGTTGTCCGGTCTGTGGGTCGCGCCTGGAACACGAACAAGTGACGCAGCTCGGCGCCGTTACCGCCAGCCTGCCATGGGAGCTGCACGCGGGTCATTGCCCCGAGCACGGCTGGTTTCAGGCCGAGGTCATCTCCAAGCCGCCGCGTGAGATTTTTCCAGTGACGCGTCCGGGCGGAACCGCGCGCACGTTTGAGATTGGCGGCAGGCAGGCTTTCGCTTTCCCAACGGTCTGGAACTCGAATCCGTCGCAACAGGCCGTCAACCCATACGACACCCAGTACTGGCGGGTCGACTGGTCCAGCCTCCCGACGGGAACGGTGACGTTCCAACCATCGTGAACGTGGCGCTGGGCGACCGCGCCGTGCATTGCTGCTGATTGCCGATTCATCCCGACCGTTCGAGGGGCGCCACGATTGAGTGCCGTTGAGCCACGACAGAACACCACAGGCAATAATCGGCTGAGGCCGGCGTTAACGCCCGTCTCGCTCCTGATCGTGCTTGTCATCTTCTACCTAATGGTGCAGATCCAGATCATCGTGTTCCTGCTCCTGTTCGCGATCCTGTTCGCCACAGTGATCGAGCGCCCAGTCATCCGACTCGAGTTGCGGGGCGTGCCACGCGCGGCAGGCATCCTCATGATGTACGCGACAATACTGCTCGCCCTCGTTGGGCTGGGACTGATTTTCGTTCCGCCTATCAGCAACGAGGCGCGCACGTTCTCCAACGAAGCCCCGATCCTGATTGATGACCTCGCGGCAAGCTGGCGGACGAGCGACAACGAGGTGCTGTCACGCACAGGCTACCGCTTGCTGACACAGCTCAGCTTCAGGCTGTCGAATCCTCCGCCGCCGACCGGCGGCACGACTATCGGCTTCCTGACGGGTCTCGGCACCGCGCTGTTCGGGATCGTCGCGACGTTCGTCATCGCGTTTTACTACCTGATGGAGAAACACCTGTTTAAACGGCTGTTACTCCAGAACCTGCAACCAGAGGCGCGCGAGCGTGTCAACGCCGTCTGGAACGACGTTGAAATGAAGGTCGGGCAATGGCTGCGGGGACAGCTCACGCTGTGCGTGATCATCGGAGTGTGTGCTGGAATCGGCTACGGGCTGATTGGACTGCGCTTCTGGCTGCTACTGGCCGTGTTCGCTGGCATCACCGAGATCGTGCCGATCATCGGACCGTGGATCGGCGGCATCCCGGCATTCATTGTCGCGCTGCTCGACGGGTGGCAGAAGGCAATCATCGTCGCAGTCTTTCTGGTGTTGCTGCAGTTTCTGGAGAACAGCGTGCTCGTGCCGCGCGTCATGAAGGGCGCGGTCGGCCTGTCACCATTGACGGTGTTTCTCGCGGTGCTGGCCGGCGCCGAGTTCATGGGTCCGCTCGGGGCGTTGCTGGCGATCCCGATCGCCGCCGCCATCCAGATCGTGATCGCAGACGCTCTGCGCTCTCGCCAGCAGCGCGGGGAGTATGGATTTGCAGGCGAGGCGCTGGGTGGAGGCGCGCATCCCTGGCGCTCGGTCTTTTCCCAGTTTCTCAGCGATCCGGAACGGTCGAAACCTCGTGTGCCGGCCGACCCAAGCGAGACGACGCAGCCGCCCAGCGCGCAAGAGTCGGGTGGAACGACCGGCGACACGTAGTGGATAAGGGCGACTGATGCCGGAGCTGCCTGAGGTCGAGTCCGCTCGGCGTGGAATCTCTGCGCAGCTCGGCGGACGCACGATTGCCGCCGTCGATCTGCGGCTACCGAAGCTGATCGTCTCGGCGTCAGGTCTGACGGTTGACATGCTTGCCGAGCGCGCGATTCTCGACGCCCGCCGTCATGGAAAGTACCTGACGCTCGACTTCGGCGACATTGCGGCTGTCGTTCACCTCAAGCTGAGTGGGCAGATCGTCGCGCGCGGCGACAACATCACGGGCTTCGCAGCCGGGCATCCCGTGCCGGCCTACGACGCGGAGCTGCCGCACAAATCCACGCACCTGATCCTGACGTTCGCGTGTGGCGCGACGATGTATCTGACTGACATTCGCCACTTCGCGCGCGTGCAGCTGATTCCGGCGGGCGATCTCGAAGCGCACTTCGCGAAGCTGCGGCTGGGGGTGGACGCCATCTCCCCGACGTTCTCGGAGGAGCTTTTTCGCCAGCGGCTCGAGCGCCGCGGCACGGCGCGTCTGAAACCGCTATTGCTGGACCAGACGTTCATTGCCGGACTCGGCAACATCTACGTCGACGAGGCGCTGCACCGGGCGAAGCTGCACCCCGAACGGATCGCAGGCTCGATGTCGGGTGAAGAGACTGCCAGGCTGCATGGGGCGATCGTCGACACGATGGCCATCGCCGTGCCGATCGGGGGCGCCAATATCCTCAATGGCAGGGCGGGGACCGATGTGGGCGAGTTCCCCTTCGTTCACGGACGGAAGGATCTTCCGTGCGTCGCTTGCGGCGCCACGATCGTGAAGGAACGCGTCAACGCTCGCGGAACATACCGCTGTCCGATGTGCCAGCCGTCACCTGACTGAAAGCGATCAGTCCGGCGTGAGGCCCAGCGCACGCATGAAGCGATGCTTCAGATAGACGGGGTCCATGTGCGCGCTCCTGCCCCCTGTCGCATCGATCCGAGCCACGATGGCGTGCGGTCCCGGCGAGTCGATTGCGCGCTGGACGAGACGCTCGAACGCATTCGGGTCGGCTGGCGAATCGACATGCGCAATGCCGCAGGCGCGCGCGACCGCCGCGATGTCGCACGAGGACTCGGTGGCGACCGGCTGGCCACCCGTCAACTGCCACTGGGCATTGTCCCAGATCACGATGGTCAGATTCGGCGGCGCCTCGCGCCCGACCGTAGCGAGCGCGCCGAGATTCATCAGGATCGAGCCCTCGCCTTCCATGACGACGACGGACCGCTGCGGCTGCGCGATCGCGAGACCGAGCGCGATCGGAATCGCCAGACCCATGCTCCCCATCATGTAGAAGTTCTCTACCCGGTCCTGCGCGGCGATCAGGTCGAACGTCGCATTGCCGATGCCCGAGACGAGCAGCTCGTTCCCTGCGGCGGAGACGATCCGGCGCGTGAGCTCCAGCCGACTCATGTGCTGCAGGCTCGTAGCGCTAGCGCCCACTTTTCCCTCCAGACAGCTGCGTCGTTATCGTAAGCGCTACGGGCCGTCGCGCGACAAATGCGTGCCGGGCTCCCTGCAGAGCGACGAACGACACCTCGTCGGCGCGTCGTAGCGGGAACTCCTGGATGCCGAGCGCGTCCAGCACCTTCGGCACGGCGGCGCCTCCGGCGATCTGCACGACGTTGTGCTCCATGAAGCTGCCGCGTTCGGAGAGCAGCATGACGAATGGAATCTGGTACGGAAGCGCCAGCGAGCCCAGCGCGTTGATCGTGTTGCCGAACCCGGAGCTCTGCAGCAGCAGCGCCCCACGCGTGCCCGCAAGGTACGCGCCGGTGACGAGCCCGACGCCCTCCTCCTCGCGCGTCAGCGTGACGACGCGGAAGAACGAATCCTGCTCCATGCGCCGGATGATCGGGGCGAGGACGGAATCGGCGACGTGCGCGATCAGTCGAATCTCGTTCGCGCGAAACGCTTCGATGATGTCGGTGTGCCAGGCGACGGCGTTGGTGACGCTCATCGGTGCGCCGCCTGCTCCCGCACGAGCTGGCCAAGGATGCCGATGCCCTCGTCAATCTGTCCCTCGTCAGCGAACGAGTAGGACAACCGCATGGCGTTGTCGCCAGCGCCGTGAAAGTAGAAGCCGGTTCCGGCCAGGAACTCTACATTGCGCTCGCGCGCAAGTGGCAGGATTGCGCTGGCGCTGACTTGCTCGGGAAGCGTGACCCAGATGAAGAACCCGCCATCCGGGGTCGTCCAGTGCGCGCCGTCAGGCATCTCACGCTTCAGGGCGGCGAGCATCGTGTCGCGGCGGGACCTGTACAGTGCTTTCAGCTCCACAACGTGCTCAACGAGCGTGCCAGAAGAGCAGAACTCTGCCGCAACCTGGCCTGCGAACGGACTTGTGCCACCCTCATGTTTCAGTCCCGCCAGCATGGAGATAACGTCGGCGTCCGCGATCGCCCATCCGAGGCGCATGCCCGCTGCCATGATCTTGGAGAACGTGCCCATGTAGATGACCCGGCCGTCCCGGTTCAGCTCGTACAACGTCGGCAGGGTGTCGCCGGAAAAGCGCAGATCGAAGTACGCGTCGTCCTCGACGATCGGCATGCCGTGACGAGCCGCCAGCGACACGACCGCGTTGCGCCGCTCGAGTGTCGTGGTGACACCTGTCGGGTTCTGGAAGTTCGGGATCATGTACAGCAGCTTGGGCTGAAGGCCGTTGTTTTGGAGCACGTCGAGCTCTCGTTCAAGCGCGGCAACGTCGATGCCCTCGTCGTCAACCGCGATCTCCCGCACGACCGCTCCCGCGGCGCGGAAGTTGTTGACCGCCCCCATCCAGGTCGGCGCCTCGCTGAGGATGACGTCGTCAGGATCGACGAACAAATCGACGATCAGCGATAGAGCCTGCGACGCGCCATTGGTGATCAGGACATTCTCGGGTTTGGCACGAATACCCTGATCGCGCGCCAGCTTCGCGAGCAGTTCCTCGATGAGGCCAGGATAGCCCTGAGTCGCGCCGTACTGGAGGGCCCACTCACCGTCGCGTTCCAGCGCAACCCGTGTGGCCTCGATGATGTCGTGTTTTGGCAGGCTGGCGGGATCGGGAAAGCCGGCGTAGAACGAGATCATGCGCGACGAGCCGCGCGGGTCGTTCGCGCGCGCAGGGCCGGCGCGTCGCGCGCGGTCGGATACGAGCTGCGCCAGAGCTGTGTTCGTCATGTGTATCCCCCGGATTCCGACCGCTCGTCGTTCGAGCCGGCGTGACCACGAGTCATGATGATATGCATTTCCAGATGCGTGTCACCTTGCCGTAGACGCCCCGCGGATTGTACCCTCGTGAGGTTTGTAACAGGCGATGTTCGGGGCGATGCCACAGTGGCGGAGGAAGGTGTCCTTGCGCGGAATGGCGCTGATCGTCGCGATAGTGAGCCTGCTGACGATTTCAGCCGGCGTCATCGTGACCATTGCGCAACGCGAGCCGGCAGCCCCTACACACACGCCGGGAGCAGACGTCTCATCGCCGAGCGGCGACGCGACGGTGGACGCGGACGCAAGCGAGCCACGTAGCACTCCCTGGGCGGCGACCTCGACACCCGGAACGACTGACATCCAAAGACCGACGCCCGAGCCTGGTGTCACGCACACACCAACGGTCCCTCTCGCGAATCTTCCGCCGCTGCCGGTCGTCGCGCAGCCGGGCTTCGAGTCGCTGACAGTTGGACTTGCGCGGGTCGAGGCGTACTACTCGGAGGAGAATGTCCGAGGCAGATTCAACGTGCGCTGGCGGCCGGGCGCGTTTCCGCCGGAACGGGCTGACACGATCGCAGCGCTGGCGGAGGAGGCGCTGAGAAGGGTCAACGACCTGCTCGGCGCCAACGACTACGAGCCGATCGACATCTTTCTGGCGGACCGCATGTTCGCAGAAGAGTGTTGGGGATGTCAGGGTTTCGCGGCGTCCGACCTGCGGCAGGTCTTTATTCTGGCCGATGGCAGCGTCGCTGAGGATGAGTACGCGACGTTGCTGATCCACGAGATTGGGCATGTCATCGCGGGCCTCCACATCGCGCTGCCGCACAGCCTGTTCTTCGCCGAGGGGTTGGCGGTCTGGATCTCGGACGAGTCCATCCGGGAGGCGGGATACATCTCACCGCTTCAGACGGCTGCCTGGGCGCACCACATCGGCATCTTGCCGTCATTGAGTCAGCTGCGTGTCGCGACCTACGAGGGCCGCGTCCGCGCGCGAGTCGAGTACGACGGGGCGGCCTCGTTCACGCATTTCGTCATCGACACGTACGGGTTCGAGGCATACACCGAGCTGTACGCTCTCGACCCGCCATCGCTCGTGCTCGGTAAGGAATGGGAGACGCTCGAAGCCGAGTGGCACGCTTACCTTGACGACTGGGGCGCGAATACCCTCGATGGAGTCAGCGCGCACGACTGGTGGCAGGCTGCGGAGGTGGTGGCGTCCGGCTTTCGGCGCATGTACGACGATCCCGATAGCGTCTCGGTCGATCAATATGCGGCGTTAGCCCAGGCCCGGTTGGAGCTGAACCGCGGCCGCGTCAACACGACGGTGGCGCTGATGCAGCTCAGCGGATTGGCGCCGGGGGTCGCGAACTGACGCGCAACGCGAGGCGCTAATGCGACATTCTTCCGATGAGACCCACGACACCGACCCGTATACTTCGAGCCGGATCGCGGAGGAGGCGACCCGGCTTCGAGCGAGCGTTCTGGACAGGGGCAACGGTTCGTGACAGTACCAGAGGACGAGATCTACGACATCACAATTATCGGCGGTGGACCGGTCGGGCTGTTCGCCGCCTTCTATGCGGGGCTGCGCGGGGCCAAGACCAAGCTGATCGAGGCTTTGGAGGAGCTTGGCGGGACGCTGACCGCGATCTACCCTGAAAAATACATTTACGATATCGCCGGCTTTCCCAAGGTGCTGGCCAAGGACTATGTCGCCGGCGCCGTCGAGCAAGCGCTCTCCATGGGCGCCGACCTCGCACTCTCAACTGAGGTGACCAGCCTCACCCGCAACGAGGAACACGGCCTGTACATCCTCGACGGTCCAGCCGGTCCCCATTACTCCCGCACCGTCATCATCAGCGCTGGCATCGGCGCATTCGAGCCGAAGCGCCTGGACGTAGAGGGCATCAGCCGCTTCGAAGGCGGCAGGGGCGTGCACTACTTCGCCAAGCGTGTCGAGGACTTCCGCGACCGGGATGTCGTCATTGTGGGAGGTGGCGATTCGGCAGTCGACTGGGCGGCGACGCTGCTGCCGGTCGCGAAGTCGGTGAGGCTGGTGCATCGCTCGAAGTTCCGGGCGCACGAGCACCAGGTGCAGGCGCTGCTGGATAGCTCTGCCGAGGTGCACTTTCCGGATTGGGCGGTGGCGGCGGTGCACGGAGCCGAGCGCCTGGAAGGCGTGACGATCGGGCACCTGAAGGAGGGCCACCAGCAGAACGTCGCGGCGGATGAACTGATCGTCGCGATCGGGTTCGTCGCCGATCTGGGACCGTTGAAGACGTGGGGGCTCGAGGTCGTGCGCAATACGATCGTGGTCGACCCGATCACAATGGCGACAGCGCTGCCGGGAGTGTACGGGTGCGGCGACATCGTGACGTACCCAGCCAAGTTCAAGCTGATCGCGACGGGCGCCGCGGAAGCAGTCACCGCGGTGAACCACTGCGTGACGGTCTACGATCCCAGCGCTCGGCTGGACCCCGGCCACTCGACCAACATCATGGAGAAACGGGAGAAGGCCGCAGCGATGGCGTAGCGCGGCGCACTGATGGAGGCATGGACGGCGGGCAGTCTGCCCGCTGGCTTGTCGTGTCTCGCGGTTGACCGGTCGTCAGAGCGAGGACGGCGGCTTGAACGCCTCTTCTTCCTTCACGAACTCCAGATGCGGCGACACACCGGGGTTGACCTGGCAGTGCGGCTCCATGCCGTTGAACACATTCGTGACATTCACCATCGACAGGTACACCGACCGTTCCGACGCCTCAGCCGTCGCGCCGCCGATGTGGGGTGTCAGGACGACGTTGGGGAATTCGACATAAGGATTGTCCGGGTGCGGCTCGACGCGAAACACGTCCAGACCCGCCCCGGCAATCCGCTTCGACGAGAGCGCATTGACGAGAGCCGACTCCTTGACAATCGGCCCGCGGGCGGTGTTGATCAGGAACGCGCTCGGCTTCATCATCTCGAGCGTCCGCTCGTCAATCAGGTCGCGCGTCGCGGAGGTCAAGGGGCAATGGAGCGTGACGAAGTCCGACTCGCGGAGTAATCGTTCGAGCGGAACGTAGGAGATGCCGTGCTCGGCGGCGAAGGTAATGTCCCAGGCGATGTCGGTCGCGAGCACTCGCATGCCGAACGCCCGGGCCAGCAGCGCGGTCGAATGCCCGACGCGACCTAGCCCGACGATGCCGACCGTCTTGCCGAACAGCTCACGGCCGGCCAGAAAGCCGCCGTAGGGCAGCCACGAGCCCTCGCGAATTGAGCGGTCGTAGACGCCGGTGTGGCGCGACAGGGAGATCATCATGCCGAGCGCCAGCTCGGAGACGGAGTGATTGTTCACGCCCGCGCAGATGCCGACCGCGACCCCATGCGCCGTGGCCGCCCTGGCGTCAATATGGTCGTAGCCGACGCCCGCCGCGCTGACGACCTTCAGCTTCGGAGCAGACTCGATGACGCGCTTCGAAATCCATTCGAGGCCGGTGATGATGCCCTCGGCCTCGGCGACGAGCTCGCACAACTGTTCCTGGTCGACAGGATATCGTGTCGGAATGTCCAGCAGCTCGCAGTTACGGCTGGCGAGGAACTCGTCGACCATCTCGCGGCGATCCTCACGATGACGACGTGAGAGAATCAGAATCTTGTGCGCCATTGCTTCGGTTCCTCCACTGTAGCTGCGCGAAATCAGCGGGTCGCGCGGCATTGTAGCACCGCACTCGGAGCGTGCCCGAGAGTTTGGAGCGACTGTCGTGACGAGCCCAGACGCGTTGGTGGGACGGTCGACGCGACGCAGCATCATCATGCTGGCATGGATCTGCGTCGCGGAGTTTCTGGCGATGTCGATCTGGTTTTCGTTTTCGGCGGTCAAGCCAGTGATCGCGGCGGAGTGGAACCTGTCGAACACCGATGCCGGCTACATCCTGGCGGCGTTTCAGCTCGGGTACATTGGCGCGGTCGTCGTCGTTGGCATGCTGGCGGACAGGTTTAACACAAGGACCGTGTTTGCGCTGTCAGCAGTGGCGGCTGGAGCGCTCAATCTCGGATTCGCGTTCCTCGCGGACGATCTGGCGTCGGCGATGGTCCTGCGGCTGCTGGTCGGCGCGGCAATGGCGGGGGTGTACACGCCCGGCATCAAGCTCGTCGCAGGCTGGTTCTCGCCCGCGCAACGAGGACGCGCGGTCGGCGTGTTTGTCGGCGCGCTGGTGCTGGGCTCTGCATCGCCATATCTGCTGACGCCGATTGCCGTGGAAGCCGGATGGTCGTCGCTGGTCGTCGTCACGGCGCTGTGCGCGTTCGTGTCAGCGGGCATCATGTGGCTCGTCGTGGCCGACCCGCCGGAGCAGCCAGTGACGCCGTTCCGGTTCGACCCGCGGCTGCTGAAGCAGAGGTCGCTGGCGCTGGTGAACGCGGGCTACGTCTCCCACATGTGGGAGCTGTACGCGATGTGGGCGTGGATCGGGCCATTTCTGATCTATGTGCTGCAGGAACAGGGACGCTCGACGTCCGATGCGACCGCGCTGGGAGGTCAGCTGGCGTTCGCGATCGTGGGTATCGGCGCTGTGGCATGCGCCGTGGCGGGATTCCTTGGGGATCGGTTCGGCAGGACGCTGACGACGAGCGTTCTGCTGATGGTCAGCGCGGCGTGCTCGCTCACCTTCGGGTTCACGCAGACTGCTCCGATCGCGATAATCGCGTTGCTGGGGCTGGTGTACGGCTTCGCGATCATCGGCGACTCTCCCCTGTATTCGGCGGGCGTTACGGAGCTGGCGCCACGCGAACGGATCGGGGCAGCGCTGGGCGTGCAATCGGTCCTCGGCTTCGGCACGACGATCGTTTCGGTTTTCCTGTTTGGAGTAGTTGTCGACCGCTGGGGATGGACCGCCGCGTTCGTGATGCTCGGGCTTGGCGCGCTGGCTGGCCCCGTAGCGATGCTGCGGTTACGGAGGCTGCCGGACGCGGCACGCATGGCGGGCGGCAGGCGTTAGGCAAGCGGCGTGTTCCCGACACTGGCGATCCACCCGCGCAACCACTCGACGGTGTCCAGCTCGAGATCGCAATGGCAGCTTGGCAGGAAGATCATGCCACTGATGCGTCCTTCGCGGAGCCAATCCAGCCCGGTCGCGCATTGCCTCTGCAGCTGCTCCAGGGGCATCTGCGCCCGGGCGCCGAAGTCCCAGACGTAGCAACCGAGGAATCGCTGCAAGCCCGGAGTGCTGGCCTCGAAGCGCGCGAAGTCGGCGTCCAACCCTTCGAGATGCTGCGAATCCCAGACCCAGAAGCTGACCTGGTTGCAGTGTTCGAGGTGATCTGACACGTCGATGTCGAGCTGATGGCTGTAGAGCACCATCATGAGGTCAAGCGTTCTGTCCGGCAGGGTCAGCCGACGATGAATTGATTTCAACTCGTCAGGGCTCAGCTCAGGCTTTCCTGTGTCCCAGTTGATGAAGTCGTCCATGACGACGCCGGTCACGTTGGGAAAGCGCCGGGCGATGTCGAACACGTGATCCCGCTCGGCGGGCGACTGTTCACCCATCGCGCCAGTGACGCTCCACATAACGCGCCGCATGGGCCGGGTCGCGATTGCGAGCTGGTCGTACGGCAACTCCGGCTTGCCGTTGTAGCGCACGATCAACAGGTTGGGCACGTCGAGATACATCGCGGCCTCTACGGCGGTGATGCGCGACGACGAGGGCAGATTCCATTCTTCCGCGTGACTGCCGGGATTGTGACTGCCGGCTTCGTGTCCCCACATCCAGAACCGATCTCGAGCTCGCTCGTGGCGCATTCGCGGCCCCGTTCCGTGTGAGCGTATTGCCGATTCGGCATCTTCGTAAGCGCAAATCGGCTGAAACTGGTCTTCTGAGCCGCGCCTTTCGGTCAGAAGGGTGCTATACTCTGGCCATTGTCAACTACGCGGCAGGTCGTGCGTCACCGCTCATCAAGGGCGCTTCATGACCGCGAACATGCCGTGTCGAGCATGAGAGGGATGTGCATGGCGAACAACCAGAGCAGTGGCGGCGTGGCGACGCTCAGCGCGGAACAATACACCAAGTCGGCGCTCGATCATGTCTGGATTCATTCGGCGAACTGGCAAGAGCTAGCCGAGAAGAAGGGCATGCGCGTTTTCGAGCGTGGCGAGGGCGCTCGCCTCTACGATGTCGACGGCAGGGAGTATCTTGACGGCATCGCCGGGCTGTGGGTCGTCAACGCCGGACACGGCCGCCGCGAAATCGGCGAGGCAATGGCCGAGCAGGCCGGGAAGCTGGCCTATGTTTCCGCCGCCAACTATACGACTGTGCCGACGGTCGCCCTGGCCGAGACGATCGCCGATCTGCTCCCAGGTGATCTGAACCGCATGTTCTTCTGCTCCGGCGGGTCCGAGGCGGTGGAGAGCGCGATGAAGATCGCCAAGCAGGTCCAGGTGATGCGCGGCTTCCCGAAGCGCTACAAGATCATCGCCCGCCGCGGCTCGTACCACGGCATGACCTACGGCGCGATGAGCCTGACTTCGGCACGCAACGAGCAGTACTTCGGCCCGTTCATGGCCGGCGTGTTTCACGTGCAGTCCCCAAACAACTATCGCTCGCAGTTTCCCGGACTGTCAGGCGAGGCAGACGACATCGCCTGCGCCAACGCGTTCGAGGCGGAGATCGAATTTCAAGGACCGGACACGGTGGCCGCCATCATCGCCGAACCGATATCGACGGCCAACGGGGTGCAGATCCCGTCGGTGAAATACTGGCAGCGGTTGCGCGAGATCTGCGACAAGCACGGCGTGCTGCTGATCGCCGACGAGGTGATCAACGGCTGGGGACGCTCGGGCAAGTACTTCGCGATCGAGCACTTTGGCGTCGTTCCCGACATGATGACGATGGCCAAGGGTCTGTCTTCCGGTTATGCGCCGATCGCAGGCGTCGCGGTGCGTGACGCGGTCTTCGAGGGCTTCACCGAGGAGAAGGGGCGCGAGGTGTCGCTCGGGCACCTGCTCACCTTCGGCGGCCACGCGGTCGCGTGCGTCGCGGCGCTCAAGAACATTCAGATCTTCAAGGACGAGGATCTCGTCACGCAGTCGGCCGAGAAGGGCGAGTACCTGAAGAAGCAGCTGCAAGAGCTGCGCACGCACCCCAGTGTCGGGGACGTGCGCGGACTCGGGCTGATGTGCGGTCTCGAGCTTGTGAAGAACAGGGAGACCAAGGAAAAGTTCGGCCGCGAGCATCAGTTCACCAAGCGTGTGACGGAACTGGTCAACGAGAAGGGCCTGCTCACTCGCGTCTGGGACATCATCCACTTCGCCCCGCCGTTCGTCATCACGACGGAGGAAATCGACCGCATGGTCGCGATCACGGACGAGGCGTTAGCGCAGGCCGAGTCGGAATTTGCAGCGGACTTCGCGTAGTCCGCTTTCGAATCGCCATTCGGACATCCCCGCGGTCGGCATCGATCGCGGGGATGTGTTGTTGGAGCGCGAGGCTACGCGCCGCGGTACTCGTCTCGATGGTTCTGGAAGCACTCGCGGCAGAAGACGGAGCGTCCGGGTCGTGGCTCGAACGGCACCGTGGTGGGCCGACCGCAATCAGAGCAGATGGCGGGGAACATAGGCCGCGGCTCTCTATAGGCGGACCCGGTAGAGCGGACGGACGTTGCCTGACTTGCGAGCGCTTCGCGTTCGCGCCGGCGGTTTGAACGACAATCCGGGCAACGCGACGGTGGAACGAACCCGCGCTCGGAGTAGAACTCCTGCTCCCCCGCCGTGAACAGAAACTCCGACCCACAGTCGCGGCACATGAGCGTTGAGCCTGACCCGGACATGGCGACCCTGGCTCCTTCCCCGGGGACGGGCAGTCCAGTCGCGCTGTCCAGAACCTGTCGTCCCCGTCGCGCACATAACGACAGGAGCGCACGACATGCCTCGCGCACCATGCGATCGTCGACCTTCGCGCGCGTCGTTGAGATGCTTCGATCTAGTTGAGCAGTATATGCGCGTCGTTCGAAGAACGCAACGGCTGTCGTGCTTTCCGTGTAAGGAGTCAGTACTGGAGCGTGCCGAACGCCCGGTCTCCAGCGTCGCCAAGCCCCGGTTCGATGTAGCCCCGTTCGTCGAGGCGATCGTCAAGCGCGACCGTGTGCACGCGGCAACCGGCGTCGACCGCCAGCACCGTCGCGACGCCGACAGGAGCAGCGATTAGCGACACGACATCGATCGGCCCCTCGTGCGACGATCGCACGAGGGCGATGGTGGACACCGCCGAGCCGCCTGTTGCCAGCATCGGATCGAGGATGAGCACCCTGTCCGCCCAAGCCTTCCGGTTCGGGAGGTTGTGCGTGTAGACGGACGCAGCGAGCGTGCGCTCATCTCGTCTGACGCCGACCTGGTGCAACGGAGCGTCCGGCAGTAACCGGCGGAACGGCGAGGTGAACACCAGGCCCGCGCGCAGGATGACCACCCCGGCGATGCGCTCGGTCAGCTCATGTGCGCGGATCTGATTCGCGGCGAAGCCTGGGACGGTGGACTCTACGAGCGCCAGGTCCCGGCACGCGGTCCACAGCGCCAGACCCGCGAGCTCACTGGCAAGACGCTCGAATTCAGCGGCCCCGGTTCGAGCGTCGCGAACCCTGGACATCATCGCCGTCGCCAGCGCGTTCTGAATAACCGCTAACCTGCGGTCCCGCAAAACGGCGGCACGGTCAGGTTGCGAGCGGCCACTCATCGGAGCCGTCGCCTTATCGTTCATCGGCATGCGCTCCCTCGTCGTGCCATTCGACTCGGCAGCCGATCAGTTCGCCAAGTCGCGGAATCCACTGGGCGATGCCAGTATCGGATGCGAAGGCGCGAATCACGAGCTGAGTCGGCAGCGTGATCCCTCCGGCCAACGCTGCCAGGATCTGAACCCTCGACTCCTCCCATGGGCCGAGGGTCTCTACGCCGCCGGCGTCCGCGTCAAGGCGGGAGACGGCGGCTGAGAGCAGTTCGGAGGCGACGCGATCCCGGCAGTCGACCCCAAGCACGACGGTACCGACGCTCCTGAGTGTGATGTAGCGTGCGTCGACCGCCAGCGCCAACTCGACGAGACCCGCGTCGCCTGACGCCAGGGCTCGCATCGCGCTGTTTGGATGAACAATGAGCTTCCAGGTCTCCAGAGGCGAGCGCTGGCCGCTCTGCACGAAAACGACATCGCCAGCGCCCGCGAGCTCAGCTGGCACATCGACATATTGCAGGATAGCCGATCGCTCTCCCAACTCCACTCGGTCCCAGCCCCGTTCACCGAGGCGCACGAGGCCGAGTCCGGATTGGGCGGCAAACGCCTCCCAGCGCGCGCGATGAGGGGACGGCATCGCTGCTGCGACTCCGACAGACACGGCTGAAGTGCGCGACAGGCAGGCGGATACTGCACGGACGGCTCGCGGTCCGGCGGACGTCGACGGCACGATCAACGCATGACGCGCATCGGCTCCGCAAGCGAGTGCGGTCAGACGTGTTACAGCCATCGCGATGTCGTCGCCGGATGCCAATGACACACGGGCGTCCGACAGGACCGGCGCGCGAGCGAGACGAACCGCGACGGGCGCTGGCTCCCGGTAACGTAGCGTCAGTCGCTCCAGTCGTCGGTACATCTACTCCGCCGATCGGGTTCGCGCTGAGTGACGACTGCATTGTGCCAGCCGGGGAGGACGTGCGCCGGCGCCGTGTCCGATCGCGTGGGTGAACCTCGCCTGAGCGGCTTCCAGCAGCGGTGTTGGACCTGGAAGGCGGTCAGGCGAGACCTCGCACCTCCGGCGCGAAGCGAATGAGCCCGATGGCGTACAGGAGCACGACGACGCCATTGACAAAGATCGCGGTCTGGGCGCCCCACTGGCTGGCGATAATGCCGGCTTGCAGATAGCCGATGGGCGTCAACCCCCAGAAGGTCGAGTAGACCGCCATGACGCGGCCGCGGTACTCGTCCTCGATCACGGTCTGGATCAACGTGTCGGCCAAGGTCGCGTACACGGCGCCGACCGCGCCGAGGAAGAAAATGAGCGTCATGCCGATCCACAGGCTCGGCGCCAGCGCGAACAGGATCTGCACCACGGCGAACAGCGTCACGAAGATCAGCACCATTCGGCCGCGGCGGCGCATGCCGGTCATGAGTGCCACGATCATTACCCCGATGAACGCTCCGGCTCCGTCCGCGCTATAGAGCAATCCCAGCCCGGTGCTGCTGGAGTGGTACACGTCGCGTGACAGCGCCGGCAGCAGTGCGAAGAACGACATGCCGAACATGACCGGGACAAGATCGACCGAGAGCAGGCTGCGCAGCGTCGGAAAGCGCCAGATGTACCGGTAGCCCGCCATCAGATTCTGAAATGGTGATTCCTGCTTTTCCGACCGGACGCCCCGATCGACCACCAGTGTCAGAAGCACGACGAGCGACGGCAGAAAGGCGAACGCCGACAGGTAAAAGCACGCGGCCGTGCCGATGACGCCGATCAGGCTGCCGCCGATGGCGGGCCCCACGATGCGCGCGGTGTTGAACGACGCGGAGTTCAGCGCGACCGCGCTCTGCAATTCGTCCCGTCTGACCATGTTCGGCACGAGCGACAACCGCGCGGGCCAGTCGAAGGCGGCAGCCGCGCCCGCCAGTGAAGCGATGATCAGGATGTGGTAGACACGTAGCGCGCCGAATGCGTCCAGCGTCGCCAGTGTGAAGAGATTGGCAGCCATGAAGGATTGCGTCGCGAACAGCACCTTGCGCCGCTCGAAGCGGTCGACGATCACGCCAACGACTGGCGAGAGAACGAGGACCGGCAACGCGCTGAGGAAGCCGACGAGGCCCAGCATGAATTCGTCGCTTGTCAGCTCGTAGACAAGGTATCCCTGCACGGTGATCCTGATCCACAGTCCGGTCAGCGCCAGCGTGACTGCAATCCAGAAGCGCAGGAATTGTGGATTCCGCAGCGCGCCGAGTCTGCCCGGCGGCGGAAAGACGGGCTCACCACCGGCGGTAGGGGGCTGCAATGCGCGCGCGAGTTCGGTGTCTCTGTCGAGGCTCATGGTATTGCGCCGCGCCAATCGGTGTCATGGCGCCACGAATCGCCATGCTACACTTTCGTCGACAGAAGGAGTACGTCTCGGGCATGGTGATGCAGAACGATGTTGAGAGAACGCTGCGCATCTTACAGGATTCCGGCTACCGCCTGACGGCGCCGCGCCGCGCGGTGATCGAGGCGACGCAACGGCTCGAACGGGCGTTCACCGCCGACGAGCTGCTGAGGGAGATGTCCGGAAGCCGAACCGACGTCGGCCGCGCGACGGTCTTTCGCACGCTCGACGTGCTGGTCCAGAACGGCGTGCTCGACCGCATTCACGGCCCTGATGGCTGCCACTCCTACGTAATCTCGATGCCCGGCGTTGGCCACCACCACCACCTCATCTGCTCCGACTGCGGCACGGTGGTGCAGTTCGAGGACTGCACTGTCGCTCCGCTCCTCGAAGCGTTAAGCCAGCGCACGAACTTCCAGATCTCCGATCACTGGCTGGAAGTTTTCGGCCGCTGCGAGTCGTGCCGGGCCTGAACGTTCCTCCCTGACACGAGCTGAACGTGTGTTAGAGTGCGCGCGCTGGCGCGACGCTCGCCGTTGCCCGTTCACGAATATTGACACGACACAGCGAAGGGGCGTTACCGCATGTCCGACGATATCTGCTTCATGACCGCGACCGACCTCGCTCGTCAGATCAAGCAGCGCGAGCTGTCGGCTCGGGAGGTCATGGTGGCGCATCTCGCGCGGATCGAGCGGGTCAATCCGGTCGTCAACGCGATTCCGACGTTCATCGGCGCGGAAGCCGCCATCAGGCTGGCGGACGACTGCGACCGGCGGCTGGCGGCCGGGGACGATGTTGGTCCGCTGCACGGGCTACCGATCGCGCATAAGGACACCGAGGAGACAGCGGGCATGCGCACTACCTGGGGCTCGCCGATTTTCAAGGATTATGTGCCGGTCCGTGATTCGCTGATCGTGGAGCGCTCCGTCAAGGCCGGAGCCCTGCGGATCGGCAAAACGAATGTGCCTGAATGGGCGGCCGGCTCGCACACGTTCAATCCCGTGTTCGGGGCGACCCTTAACCCATACGACATAACGAAATCGTGCGGCGGCAGCAGCGGCGGGGCAGCCGTCTGCCTGGCGACCGGGATGCTGCCGATCGCTGACGGCAGCGACCTCGGCGGATCGCTGCGCAATCCAGGCAACTTCAACAACGTCGTCGGATTTCGGCCGTCACCCGGGCGCGTGCCGGGCTGGCCGTCAAGGATGGCCTGGCAATCGATGTCCGTCAAAGGGCCGCTGGCCCGCACTGTCCAGGACGTGGCGCTGCTGTTCAGCGTGCTGGCAGGACCGGACCCGCGGGCCCCCTTCGCTCTGACGGACCCGGGCATTACGTTTCGGCGCCCTCTGGAACGAGACTTCACCGGGGTGAAGATCGCCTGGTCAGCGGACCTGGGCGGGCTGCCGGTCGACCCGCGCGTGACCGCGGCGCTCGAAACTCAGCGGCACGTGTTCGAGGACATTGGGTGCGAGGTTGACGAGGCGACCCCGGACTTCTCAGGCGCCAACGAGAGCTTTCAGACGTTACGCGCGCATGCATTCGCCGCGTCGCATGTCGAGCATCTTCGTGACAACCGCGGGCTGCTGAAGGACACCGTCATCTGGAACGCCGAACTGGGACTGCGCCTTAGCGCGCTCGATGTCGCCACGGCAGAGACGCAGCGCACGGCGCTGTATGAACGCGTGCGCGTCTTCATGCAGACATACGAATTCCTGATCTGCCCCGTGAACCAGGTTCCCCCGTTCGCTGTCGACATCCCGTATCCGATGGAGATCAACGGGATTGCGATGGAGAACTACATCGACTGGATGCGCTCGGCCTACTACATCACGATGACGGGCCTGCCGGCCATTTCCGTGCCATGTGGATTCACGCCGGAGGGGCTGCCGGTTGGCGTGCAGATCGTCGGCCGCGTCAGAGACGACTTCGGCGTGCTGCAACTCGCTCACGCGTTCGAGCAGGCGACACGAACCGGACTCAGGCGCCCACCAGTCGCCAACTGACGTGTCTGCCGGGTTGGCTCCGCTGGCGGCTGCGTCCGGGCAAGGAATCCTACTGCGTTGGTGGTAGTCGCTCCGCGATCAACTCAGCGATGTGCAGCGCCCGCGCGCGGCTGCCGGCGTATGTCAGACCGCCGCGCATCTGCATCAGACACCCCGGATTATCCGAGACGATGATGTCAGCCGCAGTCGCTTCGGCGTTGGCGAGCTTGTTCCGCATGATCGCCGTCGAGACGTTGGGATGGTCGAGCGAGAACGAGCCACCGAACCCACAGCACACCCGCGAGTCCTGCATCTCCCGCAGCTCCAATCCGAGCAGGTCGGTAATGATGCGCCGTCCCTTTTCGCCGTAGCCCAACGCGTTTGCTGACTGGCAGGCGTCGTGGTACGTCACCACGGCGGCTCCTGCCTCAGGAGGAAAGTCATCGGCATCGATTTGCGCCACATCCTGCACGAACGCCGCGAACTCGATCAGCCGTTTGGCTTGCCCGTCGGCGCGCTCGCGCCATTCCGAATCGTGTCGGAACAGGTGCTGGTAATCCTGCGCGATGGCGGCCAGACAGCTCGTGCTGTTCGTCAACACGAGGTCCGCCTCAACGGATTCGAGCATACGGATCGTCTGCCTGGCCATCACGCGTCCGCGGGCGCTGTCTCCTACGTTCATCGCGATCAGCCCGCAGCAGTGCTGATCCACCGGAAATACCACCTTGCAGCCGCACGCCCGCAGCACTCTGACGACCGCCTCGCCGATCTCCGGCAGTATCCGGTCGGTCAGGCAACCGGGGAAGTAGGCGACTGTGAGACCTATTGCCTGACTGCTTGGCAGCGGCGGAGCCCCGGCGACGGCGTCACGGCGCAGACGATCTCGCAGGGGGCGCCGGGCCGGAGGGGTGGCGACGCGACCCTCCGTCAGTTCCTTCCTGAACGGAATGGACCGGATGACTCCGTCGTCTGACGTCACGACGCTGGCGCCCAGGGCGGCGGCCCCCATCATGCGCGCGCCGCTGGCTGGATTCGTCCACCTGCCGAGCACGAAGTCCTTGGTCCTCGGCAACCCAAACTCCTCCGTCACGCGCGAGCGAACGTCGAGGATCATGCGAGGAATTGGGATCTCCGCCGGACAGACCGTCTCGCAGGCATTGCACGAGACGCACAGGCTCTGCGGTCCCGCTGCGTTCGCCAACCCGTGGTGCAGAGCCGTCATGATCAGCCCGATCGGACCCGTGTAGATGTGGCCAAACGCGTGCCCGCCGACAACCTGATAGGGAGGACAGACGTTCGAGCAGGCGCCGCAGCGGATGCAGTGCAACGCCTCCCGCAGATCTTCGTCGTCCCGAGCGGTCCAGCGACCGTTGTCGAGCAGCACGATATGCATTTCTTTCGGTCCGTGCACGCCGATGGTCAGGGTCAGTTCGATGTCCGCGCTGCGGCTGGGTCCGGTGATGAATGAGACGTAGCTGGTGATCTTCTGCCCGGTGCCGGAGCGGGGTAGCACCTTCAGAATCGCGGTCGCGTCATCGATCGTGGGCACAATTTTCTCAACGCCGAGCAACGCGATGTGGACGGGTGGCAATGTGGTGACGAGCCGTCCGTTTCCCTCGTTCGAGACGATGACCAGCGTGCCCGTCTCGGCAATCGCCACGTTGGCGCCGGAGATGCCGATGTCGGCGTCGATGAACGACTGACGCAGGCGGGCTCTGGCAACCTTCACGAGCTCGACAGGATCGGCGGGCAACTCGTAACCGATCTCGTCGGAAAAGAGCTTTGCCACCTGCTCGCGCGTCTTGTGCACGGCCGGGGCGATGAGGTGCGATGGATGCTCGCCGGCCAGCTGCATGATCCACTCGCCGAGGTCGGTCTCGACGACCGTCATACCGTGCGCCTCAAGCGCCGGGTTCAGCAGTATCTCCTCGGAGACCATCGACTTGCTCTTGACGACGGTTCGCGCCTCGTGACTCCGCGCAATCCCGACGATGATGCTGCGCGCATCGTCCGCCGTGGCCGCAAGATGCACGACGGCGCCGACCGCCTGGGCCTCGGCGGTGAAGCGCTCGACGAGCTCGGGCAGGCGCTCGATCGCGTCAGCCTTCAGGTCGCGGACGCGCCTGCGTTGTGCCGAGAAGTCCTGATCGGCGAACGCAATCTCCCGCCGTCGACCGAACTCGGGGAGTGCGCGTCCAAGCGCCGTCGCCAGTGACTCGTCAGCAACCTGTCGCTTTACGAGCTCTTTGAATGCCCGGTTGTCGGGCTTGCGTTGCTCGACTGGCATCGTGGCTCCCTCATCATACGCGCAGGATACAGCTTCGAACGCGCCTGCCACCGGCGATTGGTTGCCGCGACCGCCACCACGACTGTACGATTTCACCCTGTATCGCGCACTCCGCTCAGCCTCCGCAATCCGTTGAGTCGCGGGCGCGGATGTGAGCCGTGCAGACGCGGTTGGCGACATTATTCATCGAAAGTGGCGATCGCGTGGATTCTCACCCAATAGACCGTCATCGCGCGACTATAGCCGAGGCGTGGCGCGACATCGCTCACGACATCAGTCCCAGCTACCGTCACATGAGCCAGGCCCGCCTGCGGGAACGAATCGACCAGGGTCTGGACGCGCTTGCGATGGCCGACCGGGAGGGCGGACAGGAGCGCGTTGATGTGTTTCTGGCCGGTCTCGAAGCGACTGTTGAGGGCGCTCACCTGACCGTCGCCGAGGTGGTCCAGGGCCTGCTCGGTGTCATCGACGCGTTGGACCGCGCCGTCCCTGCCGAGGAACGGCATGTGCCGGACATGCTCGCCTCTGAACGCGCCATGTTGCGCTGGATCGGTCAGTTCACCAACTCGGCGGTCGGCATCGTGACGGAGCGGCTGGAAGTTGACGCGCGCGCCCAGCGTGAAAGCCGGGCGCGCCTGCTCGCGCTACAGCGAGTGGGCGCGGCGGTAACGAGCTCACTGGAACTGGACGAGACTCTGGAAGCGATCGTGGCTGAAGCGGCGACGCTGATAGAGGGAGTCACGGCGCGCCTGCGACTGGCGGATGAGGACGGCAAGCACCTCGTGCTTCAGACGAGCGCCGGGGTCATGAGCGATTCCGGTGTTGGCATGTCGGTCCCGGTCGAGTCGACATTGGCCGGTCTGTGCTACCGCAGCGGCCGGCCCGTGATTTCGAACGACGTCGCGTCCGATCCACGCGCGAGCTTGTCGACTCACGAATCATCCCAGACCCGCTCGCTGTTGTCAGTGCCGCTGCTCGTGCGAGGGGCGCCGACCGGCGTGCTCTCGATCACGAGCCTGTCCGACCGCCCGTTCGAGGATGCCGACGCCGAGCTGATGAGCCTGTTCGCCGATCACGCGGCCGTTGCGATTGAGAACGGCCGTCTGTTCCAGCAGGCCCAGAGCCAGATCACACAGATGGAGATTCTGAACAGGGTTTCATCAGTGCTGTCGTCGACGCTCGACCTCAACACGGTCTATCGCGCGATCCATCAGGAGATCACGCGAATGATGGTAGCTGACGCGTTTCTGATCATCCTTCGAGGCGAGTCCGGCGGCTGGGATCTAGCGTACATCGTCGATGTCGGACAGGTGTACGCTGCGCGCCACGACGTGAGCATGCCGAGCCAGTATCTGCGCGCGATGGAGAACCGCGAGGCGATTACGTTCGAAGCCCCCGATCTGCCAACCGATGGCGCCTTGGAGCGCTACGGCGACATGTTACGGCAGGTGCAGTCAATCGCCGCGGCCCCGCTGATGCGTGGCGCTGACGCGATCGGCGTGATTTCAGCACAGTCATACCTGCCGAACAGCTATCGCCAGCGGGACTGCGACCTGCTTTCGACTGTCGCGAACGTCGCTGCCATCGCGATCGAGAACGCTCGCCTGTACGATCAGGCGCACGGCCTGGCCGTTGCCGAGGAGCGCAACCGGCTGGCACGGGAAATCCACGACACGATCGCGCAGGGTCTGGTCGCCATCGTGCTGCAACTGGAGGCGGTAAGCGCATCGCTGCCGGCAGATTCACCGCTGCATCGGCGAATCGACCGCGCCATTGCCCTGGCACGGGTCAATCTCGACGAGGCGCGCCGTTCCGTGCGCGATCTACGGGCCGCGCCACTGGAGCATTTGTCACTGCTGGAGGCGTTGCGCCAGCTCGTCGAGCAACATCGCCAGGAGACCGATGCCGCGACAGAACTCGTCGCGCCGGAAGCGATGCCGTTGCTCGACACGACGGCGGAAACGGCGCTGTTCCGCTTCGTGCAGGAGTCGCTTACCAACTCCCGCAAGCACGGCGAGAACTGTCGCGTATGGGTAGAGGTGGACGTTGGCGACTCGGTGTACGTCACGGTTCGGGACAACGGCCCCGGCTTCGATGTCGCTGCCTGGCGGCGAGAAGCCCCACTGCACCGCTTCGGGCTGCATGGCATGCG
>DATKCN010000132.1:0-10334 GCA_035513175.1 Thermomicrobiales bacterium | reverse complement strand
GGATTTAACGAAACAGCGACGGACCTCACGCTCCGCCGCTGTCTACCTGTCCTGATTAGCGCGGCCTACTCGACGACGAGCGTCGCGACCATGCCGGCTTCTCGGTGACCTGCGATCTTGCAGTAGATCTCGTACTCACCCGGCTCGCTCGGCGCCGTGAAGGTGAAGGTCTCGCTCTCACCAGCGTCCAGCTCGACATCGACATCGGCTTCGTCGATGGTGAAGCTATGCGGGATCGCGCCCGGGTTCTCCAGCGCGATTGTGACTTCGGACCCGGCTGACACGCTGATGGTGTCCGGGTCAAACCGCATCGTGTCCAACATCTGGACTGGAACTGCGTCGCCGGCTCCTGTCGCCCCCGGCGTGGCTGCCGCATCGTCGTCGTCACCGCAGGCGGCAACGAACAGCAGCGCGATCATCGAAATCGAAACGAGCGCAATGAACTTTCTCAGCATCTGGATGTGTCCTCCTCGTTCGGAACGTCGCGTCCGCCCCGGACGCGCGCGATGCCGGTTCCTTCAACGCCTGTCGGCTCCCGAATGAAACCCACATTCATTCGCGAACGCCTCGCAAACTATACGCCACTGGTTGATCCCTGTGCGGGATTTCACAAACACTGTCCAAAGAGCGGGAGCGTCGGTTCAGAGGTAGCGGTCGAACCAGCCGCACAGTCGCTCCAGTCGCTCGATCCGGTGCAAGGGCTGACCGGTGCGCGACAGGCCGTGGCTCTCGTCGGGAAAGCGCACGAACTCAACTGTCTTTCCCAATGTTTTCAATGCGACGAACAGCTCTTCCGCCTGGGAGATAGGGCAACGCAGATCGTTTTCCGAGTGCAGGATCAACAGCGGCGTGGTGACGTTCTTCACATAGGTGAGTGGCGAGCGTTCGAGGTAATAGGCCACGTTGTCGTATGGGTTGCCGCGAAACTCCCAATCGTTGTACATCATGTTGAAGTCGCTGACGCCATACAGCGACAGCCGGTTGCAGGTCGAGCGTTGGGTGACCGCAGCCCGGAAGCGGTCGGTCTGACCGATCGCCCAGTTGACGATATACCCGCCATAGGAACCCCCGGTGACACCGATTCGGGTGGGATCGACGTATGGCAACGCTTCCAGCAGATCTGCCCCGGCCATGACATCTCGAAAGTCGGCGCCGCCCCAATCGCCCATCGAGCCGGACACGAAACTCTGGCCGTAGCCGGTCGAGCCGCGCGGGTTGGCGAAGAGGATGACGTATCCACGCGCGGCGAGCACGTGCATTTCATGGAAGAAGCCCGTGCCGTACATTCCGTGAGGTCCACCGTGCACCTGGACGATGGCGGGATAGCGCTGCTCGTCGTTGAAACTCGGCGGCTTGAGCAACCAACCGTGAATCTGAACGCCCGGGTCGCTCTCGAAGGTGATCTCCTCGACAGAGCCGAGCGCAACGCCTGCCATGAACTCGTCGTTGTGTCCTGACAGGCGCGTTTCGACTCCGTTGGCGGCGCGCACGAACGCTTCCGTGGGCGTGTCGAGCGTGCTGGAGGAGAACGCGAGCATGCCGTTGCGGGAGACGGTGAAGGACTGGATGTCGCGCGCTCCGTTGAGCAACGGCTCCGGTTCGCCATCCAGACCGCAGGCGTACACGTGCACGCTGCCGCGATCGCTGACGAGCGTCAGGACCTTCTCTCCGCTGGCGTCCCAGACAGGCGCCGGTTCCGGCAACGCGTAGCGCATGTCGGACATGGCTGAGTTGCCCGGCTCCCTGTCAAGGGACGTCAGGAGCCGCGACGTCTCGCCGGTCGCCGCGCGCCACACGTACAGGTCGTCGAGGGTCGATGGACCGTGCGGCGCGACGATCGGATGGCCCGTGTAGGCGAGCGACGATCCGTCCGGCGACCAGGCAGGCGTCGCGTAGTTGCCATCTTCAGGCGTGATGCGTCGCGTGCTTCGGTCGCGGAGGTCGGCGAGCCAGATGTCGGTCAGCGAGTTGTTCTCGCGGTTTTCCGAGCGGTTGGAGACGACAGCCAGGCAGCGGCCATCAGGTGAGAGCGCGGGCTGGGTCGAGTCCCAGTCGCCGTCAGTCAATTGCCGGGCTTCTCCGCCGGTCGCGCTCACCTGGAACACATGGCGGCGCTTGCCGTCCAGGAATCCCTCGCCGTCGAGCTTGTAGCGTAGCGCGGTGACGTGGCGGACATCGCTCTTTGGACCCTCCGGTACGTCCTTGTCGACCTTGGAGACGAAGAGGATCGACGACGAATCAGGGGACCAGACGAACTCGGTGGCGGCGTTGGGGCTGCTCGATGCCTGCCAGGATTCGCCTCCGTCGGCGTGCATGACGTGGACCTGGCCCTTGCCGGAGCGATCGGAGAGGAACGCGAGCAGCGTCCCGTCCGGCGACCAGCGGGGGCTGGCGTCCTTGCAGGCGCCGCTCGTGAAACGGCGCGGCTCGGAGTCCGGCTCCACGTCCACCAGCCAGATCGCGCTCCGGTAGCTGTTGGCGTCGCGATCGACCGTCGTGACGACATACGCGACGCGCGTGCCATCCGGTGAGATGTTGGGATCGGCGACGAGCCGGATGCGAAACAGGTCGTCGATCGCTACGGGTGTCTGACTCACGGCTGTCTCCTCCACGCTCACAGACGCACGGCGCATTCTAGCGCGGCGCCATATTCAGACCGAGCGGCGTGGTTGATGATGCGCCGCGTGCCACATGCACACCCGTGTGTGGCTGGGGTCGCCGTCGTGTACGAGGTGGATGCGCTCGGCGCGGAGCGCCTGGTGGGAATCGCGCCGTCGCTGGCAAAACCAACGCAGCGCGCGACGCGACCTCGCTGTGCAATGCGACTCGCGCGGGCTTACAGGCTGATCGAGGAGAAGGCGGCGTCGAAGCGCTCATCATCCCGACGGAACACGTCGGGGTTCGTGCCCCGTTGCAGCGCGCATTCGAGCGCGAGCCACTGCAGAGGGATTGTCGTCAGAATCGGTGAAATGATCTCGGGGGCTGACGGCAGCGTGGAGTGCCACCGCGCGCCGTCCGGAGCGCCGCCGATCTTCCAGCGCTGGAGGCCGATGGCGTTCGCGACGACGGCGAGGTCCGCCTGTCGATCGTCCGCAGGACCCTCGGGCGCAAGCTGAATCAACACATCGCCGGGATTCAACCCGAGGATCCCGCCATGGAGGCCGTCCTCCAGGTGGTTGCCCTCAACCACGAGGTAGGCGGTTTCCTTGACAGCGAGCGCTCCGCCTCGGGCGATGGCGTGATTGCCGTACACGCCGGTAATCAAAGTCCGCCGATCTGTCTCGGTCATGACGCCTGCTACCTCGGAGGCCGTGTCGCGGGTGGCGAGCATGGTCCTTACCGACTCCTGCAGGCTGGCAACTGCAGGAGCCATCGACGAACGCGGCTCGCAGCGCGCGGCGATGGCCGCCAGGACGGCCATGGATGCAGTGAACGACGCGGTATGGGTGGAGCTGCGTTCAAGGTCGACCGTTTCGATCGTCGCGTCCGCTCCGCTGAGAGATCCGCCCCGGCCCACGATCGCCGCTGTCTTCAGGCCGGCATGCGCGGCGCGTTGCAGCGCGCGCGCCGAGTAGGTCTTGCCGCCACGATGGGAGATCACGATCAGGAGCTCGCCCGGGTCGAAGCTGGTCGGGTACGTCGCGAGATCGAAGGCGTGCGTGACACGGGCGTCGACGCCGATAGAGCGCAGCATGTGCTCCCCGACCATGGCCGCATGCCAACTGGCGCCGACGCCGCACAAGCGCACGCGACGCGCGGCGGCAACCAACGTTGCCGCCGCGCGAATGGTCTCGAAGTTCGACGCAATTGCTTCGGAAATGGCTGCCGGCTGGCTCTCGATCGTCTCTTCGAGCGCCGTTATCCTCTGTCGTGTCGCGCTGGAACCAGACTGCGCCATGAGTGCGTTCTCCTAGATGAGCCATGCCCGTTACGAGCGATTCAATCGACGAGCGAAGTCTGGTTCGCGGACGGGGTCACGAGTGACGCCTCGCTTCGACGGGCCCTGCGCGGACGACGTGGCGCAACGGGTGAGTCGTCGGAAATGGCTACCAGATGCCCAGCTCGTCCCTGGCGTCTTCAGACATCAGCGCCGGAGACCAGGGAGGCGACCAGACGATGCGAACGTGCACATCACCTTCCGGACCCAACGTTCCTACCGCCTTCTGCACATCCGAAATGATGACCGGGCCAAGCGGACAGCCCATGGACGTTAGAGTCATCGTTACCTCGACATCGTTGTTCTCATGGAAACCCACGTCGTAGACGAGCCCCAGGTCGACGATGTTAATGCCGATCTCGGGGTCGTAGACTTCCTTCAGAGACTCCAGAACCGCGTCCTTCGTCAGGTCCGCCATGGTTACTCCTCACGCCGTGCGTCGTGATGCCGAGTGAGCGCCACGTTGATTGTACCCCGCTGGACATCAACACCCTGCGCGACCGGGTAACTGCGATGAGACGGCGACTGTTCCGAACGGCGCCGCTGCCGCGAGCAAACGCGAAGGCGCCGAGGCATTCGCTACGACCGAGGGCTGTTCAAAGACGCCGGTGGCGAGTCGGCGCTCTCGCGCTGAGCGGTTGGACCGTCACTATGTGACGAGCCAGCGCGCGACATAGGTCGTTCGCTGGTATCGACGGTGAGGCCGAACACGTCCGGCCGAGCATAATGACCGGCGACGTCGAGCATCCATCGCTGGCCTCGAATCTGCTGCGGGTCGACGTCGGCGTACAGTATCTCCTCGCGCGCGCTTGCCGGGCCCGCGATCACGGCGCCGGATGGGTCGACGATCGCGCTCTCCCCGGTATTGAGCCATTCCCCAGCGTCGGCGTAGAAGCGATCCGCCAGGTCTCGTGGGAGGTCGGCGCGCCGCAGCACGCTGCAGCAGCCAATCACGTAGACTCGCCCCTCCCTGCCGATATGACGCAGGGTCGAGAGCCAGGGCTCCCCGCGGTCCCACGTGGCCGCGACGTATAGCTGCGTGCCCCAGGCGTACAGCGTGTAGCGCGCCAGAGGCATATAGTTTTCCCAACAGATCAATCCGCCAAGCCTGCCCATGGGCGTGTCGAAGACTGCAAGAGTGCTGCCGTCGCCTTGCGCCCAGACCAGCCGCTCTCCGCCGGTCGGGATCAGCTTGCGATGCTTGCCCATGATGTGGCCGCCGTCGTCGATATAGAGCAGCGTGTTGTACAGGCTGCCGCCGCTTGCCTCCGTATTGCGCTCGGTGACGCCAGCGACGACGTAGATGCCTGCCTCGCGGGCGGCGTCGCACAGACGGGCGGTCGCCGGGCCTGGAATGTCTACCGATTGACTCAGGAGCGTCGCATAGAGGTCGCCGAGGACGTCGCTCTGGCCGGCCGGAACTGCCCAGGCCCAGTCTGGATACGCTGGGATGAACGATTCGGGAAAGACGAGCAGCCCAGCCCCTGCGTGAGCCGCTTCATTGATTAGCGCGACGGACTTGTCGACGGTCGCGTCACGGTCGAGAAAGACCGAGGCTGCCTGCGCCGACGCAATGATGAACGGCGCGTCGGAGCTGGGGAGCATCGCGGTTCCTTTCGATCGGGCGAGGGCGAACGCTTGCCGGCAGAGGGCGACCTGGACTCAGCGTCGCGCCAGGAGTGGAGATGTCCAGCGCCACTCCAGCCCGAAGTGGCGCCGGCAGGCTCGCTGGTTGCGCGGTCGTCAGACCTATTCCTCCAACGTGCTGAGGTCGCCGACCTCCTGGCCGAGCTCCTTGGCCTTGAGGACGCGGCGCATGATCTTGCCGGAGCGGGTCTTCGGCAGCGACGTGACGAAGTCGATTTCTTCGGGAACGGCAATCGGGCCGACGTTCTCACGGACGTGCAAACGCAAGGCATTCAGGAGCTGCTCATTGGCCTCGTAGCCGGTCCGGAGGATGACGAAGGCCTTGATTGCCTCACCCTTAACCTCGTCGGGCTTGCCGATCACAGCTGCCTCGGCGACGGCCTCGTGACTGACGAGCGCGCTTTCGATCTCGCTCGACCCGAGCCGGTAGCCGGACTTCTTGATGACGTCGTCGACCCGGCCCTGAATCCAGAAGTAGCCGTCGGCGTCACGGTGCGCCGCGTCACCGGCGAAGTACATGCCGGGGATGGTGTTCCAGTAGGCCTCGTAGCGCTCGGGGTCCTTGTAGATGGTGCGCATCATGCTCGGCCAGGGCTTGCGGACGACCAGGTAGCCGCCCTGATTGGCGCCGACCTCGTTGCCGGCCTTGTCTACGACGGTGGCGGAGATGCCCAGGAACTCCTTGGTAGCCGAGCCGGGCTTGAGCGGCATGATCGGCGTCGGGGTGATCATGTGCATGCCGGTCTCGGTCTGCCACCATGTGTCCATGACTGGTTGGTGGTCGCCGCACACCTTGCGGTACCAGATCCAGGCTTCGGGGTTTATCGGCTCGCCGACGGTGCCGAGCAGGCGCAGCGTCGTCAGGTCCGACGCGCCGGGCCAGCCCTCGCCGAAGCGCATGAGCGAGCGGATGGCGGTGGGCGAGGTGTAGAAGGTCGTAACGCCGTAGCGCTCGATCATACGCCAGATGCGGCCGGGATCGGGATAGTCGACGGCTCCCTCGTAGAAAATGCTGGTCGCCCCGGCTATCAGGGGTCCATAGACGATATACGAGTGTCCGGTGACCCAGCCGGGATCGGCTGAGCACCAGAAGACATCGTCGGGCTTCATGTCGAAGACGAACTTGATGGTGGCATAGATGCCGACCATGTAGCCGCCGTGGACGTGAACGATGCCCTTCGGCTTGCCGGTTGTGCCGGACGTATAGAGCATGTACAAGGTGGCCTCAGAGTCCAGACTGACTGCTTCGCCGTAGGGCGAGGCGAGCTCAAGCAGATCGTGGTACCAGACGTCGCGGCCGCGATGCCACGTGATCTGATTACTTGTGCGCTGAACGGTGATGACCTTCTGGATCGATGCGCATTGCCTCACGGCGTCGTCGACGATGTCCTTCAGACTGACGATCTTACCGCGATAGTAGTAGCCGTCGGCGGTGATGACAGCTTTGGCTTCGGCGTCCTGGATGCGGTCGCGGAGGGCCTGGGCAGAGAAGCCGGAGTAGACGACGGAGTGGACGACGCCGATGCGGGCGGCGGCCATCATGGCGACGATCTGCTCCGGGATGCGTGGCATGTAGATGACGACGCGGTCGCCCTGCTTGAGGCCAAGATTCTGCAGCGCGTTTGCGAAGCGCGTCACCTCGTAATAGAGATCGCTGTAGGAGATGGTGCGGGTCGCGCCGTCTTCGCCCTCCCAGTAGAAGGCGACCTTATTGCGGATGGGCGTGGTCATGTGCCGGTCGAGCGCGTTGTAGACGATGTTGGTCTCGGCGCCGGTGAACCATTGCGCGTACGGCGCCTGCCAGTCGAGCACCTTGTCCCAGGGCTTGAACCAGTGCAACTCGCCGGCCATGTCCGACCAGAACTCCTCGACGTGCTCGACCGACCAGGCGTGCAGCTCATCGTAGGTTGAGAAGCCCTTGCTGCGCATATAGGCGGTTACGTTCGCGTTTTCGACGACTTCGTCACTCGGCTCGAAAAGCCGCTCCTCCGACAGGACCCGGCTCGTCGTTTCCCAGTCAAGCTGCGGCGCCTTCGTCGCTGTCATCCGCCCCCCTCGCATCCGGAATGGTTCTGGCCTGCCGAGCGTATGCGCTCTGTCGATGTCCGTCGATTCTAGCACCGAATCTTCGCGTCCCTGCCGAACGGGGTAACCACGCGGCGTAGAATGGCATGTAGCCATTAGCGATGCGCGTCGCGGAGCCACCCGCGAAACGGAGGGTGAGACGATATGCGCGGTACTTCGGCCCTGTCAGTCCCGATCATCTGCGCCTTGGCCGTTGTTCTCTCCGCGTGCGGGGACGCCAGCGAGAACGAACCGGCGGGATCTTCTATCGACGCGACGGCGGGAGCCGCGCAACCAGCCGCGGCGCAGCCGGCTCCGGAACTCATCGCGATCGAGGGATGGCACAACACGGAGGCTCTGACACTGGCGGGCTTACGCGGCAAAACGGTGCTGATCGTGTTCTTTTCCGACACCTGAGGCACGTGCCGGTCGGAGGTTCCGACCTTGAAGGAGTGGGCGGCTGAGTACGAGGCGCGGGGGCTGACGATCCTGGCGGTCCACAGCCGTGGGAGCGGGAAACCGGTCGCCGACACAGTTGAAAACTGGGACATCACCTACCCGGTTGCGGACGATCGCAGCGGCGAGACGTGGGACGCGTATGACGTACGAGCGACGCCGACCTACGCGCTGATCGCGCCCGATGGCTCCCTGTCTCACCGGCAAGTGGGTCTGATCACGACCGCCGCAACACGCGAACGCATCGAGGGGCTGCTCGGGTCGTGACCGTCGAGTCGACTCCGCTGGCGCTGGCGCTCATGCTGGCAGCCGTCGGCGGGTTGCTCTCGTTCCTGTCCCCGTGTGTGCTTCCGCTAGTTCCCGGCTATCTCGGATTTCTGAGTGGCTCAGTCGTGTCTGAATCCACGACGCCGCCGAGGCGGCATCTGCTGGCTCATGCCGGAGCGTTCGTGCTGGGGTTCGCGCTGCTGTTCACGGTGGCCGGCATCGCGCTGGGACAGTTCATCGGCAGCGTGCAGAATGGGTTGGAGTACGTGCGCTGGATCGGTGGGATCGCCGTCATCGTGCTTGGCGTCCACACGCTCGGCATCATCCGCATTCCGTTCCTGATGCGGCAGGCGAAGGTGTCCGCGGAGGACCGGCTGCCGCGCGGCCGGATTGTGTCATCATTTCTGCTTGGAATCTTCTTCGGGGCCGGCTGGAGCCCCTGCGTGGGAACGATTCTGTCGGGCATCTTCGCCATGGCGGCGACACAGGGCGCGCGCGCAGGACTGCTGTTCTTCACGTACGCGCTCGGTCTCGGGATCCCGTTCATGCTGACGGCGCTGGCATTCGGGTCCGCCGGTCCGTTTCTGCGGCGCGTCAACACGCATTACCGGGTCATTAACAGGGTTTCTGGAGCGTTCCTGATCCTGATCGGCGTGCTGCTGCTGACCGACACATTCGCGCGGCTGGCCGCGATCGCGCCGCCGATTGAGCCGCCGTTTCTGTGATGTTGACGGGTGGCGCGTTGCCGTGAACGGCACGCTGCGATGCGTTCGCGCTGGGTGGCGGCCGGATCTGAGCTAGACCGCCAACTGGCGGTGTAATGTCTTGGCTGTCTAACCCACTCATGAGTAATTTGTCTAAGCTGACGAATCAACGGACCGGAGCCCGTCACCGGTAGAATACGACCGTGCGTCGCGATTCGCTGGCGTCGCGTCGCTGATCCGAAGGTGGGTGCTCACCGTGACGCTGTATGTTGCCGATCCGAAATTGCCGTGGCGAGACGGGGACGGGCACATCGCTGAGCCCTCGCTTCGAACGCCGCTCGGCATTCTCGGTGGCGGGCAGCTGGCGCGCATGACGATCGAGGCGGCCAGCGCGTTGGGGATCGATGTCGTCGTGGCGGACTTGAAGCCGGGCTCGCCAGCGTCCCGCGTGGCGGCAGGGGAGGTCGTGTTCCCGCTCGGGTGGGACGACGAGGCGGCGATTGTCACATTAGCGCGGCGGACGCCGACGATCACCCTGGAAAGTGAATTCGTGGACGCGTCGGTGCTGGAACGATTGCGCGCACTTGGCTGTGACGTGTGGACGTCGCCAGAATCGTTGCGGATCGTGCAGGACAAGCTGCTGCAAAAGCAGGCGCTTGCGGCGGCAGCCATCGCGGTTGCGCCGTTCCGCGCCGTCGAGAAGCCGAGCGACGTCGTCGCCTTCGGCCGAGAAGCCGGGTGGCCGTTGCTGCTGAAGACGCGACGCGACGGCTACGACGGCTATGGCAACACGCTGGTTCAGGAGCCGGATGACGCCGCCAAAGCGTGCTCCGCGCTGGGCTGGCCCGCGCGAAGACTGCTGGCGGAAGCGTTCGTCACGTTCGAGCGCGAGTTGGCGGTCATCATCGTGCGCGGTCAGGACGGGGAAGAAGTGAATTATCCGGTCGTCGAGACGCAGCAGGACCCTGAAAGGCACATCTGTCGGGTCGTGCTGGCGCCCGCTCCGATTCTCGGCGAGGTCGCGGCGCGGACGTCTGAGATGGCAGTAATGGCGGTGCGCGCGGTGGGAGGCGTTGGAACGTTTGGCGTTGAAATGTTTCAGCTGGCCGACGGTTCAGTTCTCGTGAACGAATTGGCGCCACGCCCCCACAATTCCGGCCACTACTCAATTGAGGCGTGCGTCACGTCGCAGTTCGCGAACCACATGCGGGCTGTGCTTGGCCTGCCGCTCGGCGACCCAGCGATGCGCGCTCCGGCGG
>DATKCN010000131.1:0-8821 GCA_035513175.1 Thermomicrobiales bacterium | reverse complement strand
GCTGTGGCGTGGCGCTGTTCGCGCGTTGAATGGGTCTCGCTGCCGCCCTGACGCGGCCTTGGGCCGTCGCGGGCGCATATGGCCCCTACGCAAGCGTCATGCCCGCGCGGCATCGACCGCGCGGCGCGGCGACTGCTTCGGAGCGGCTGTCGCGACAGCGCCCGGCGAGACTCTGGCGCTGCCGGCCAGACGACCTGCAACGTCCCTGCCAAGTAGGGTTGACGCCTAGCCGAGCGGGATATCGTACTCGCGCGCGACGCAGGACAGCGTGTCGCGGACCATGCGCTCGATGACCGCGTCCTTATCGGCGCGACGCTCGCTCTGCCCGAGGATCAGCACCTCCTCGGTCGTGAGCGTGCGGCTGGTCTCGGAGGCGCACTGGCTGGTGAGCCGAATCATCGGATCCATCAGCCCGACCAGCTCCGGCGGCACATCCTGCTGGAGACAGACGCGGATGACGTTGTCGGAGAGGGTGGTGTTCTCGCGGTACAGGCTCAACAGCAGCTCCGGGGTCATGTTACGCTCCATGCAGGACTGGATGCTGTCGCCGTCCTCGACGGCCACCGTCGCCAGCGCCTCCTGCCCCGGCGGCGCGCCGCTGGTGTCATCGTCCGCCCGCAGGTCGCTCATGTACGGAATGTCATAGCCCGCGAACAGCAGCGCGACCCCGCCCCCGGCCACGGCCAGCAGCAGCGCGAGCGCGATCAGACAACCCTTCAGCATCGAACCTCCATGCCCACGCGCCCAGCCACGCATGGTATTTGCTCAGTGACGCCGATACCCGCTTAAAGTATCCGTCACGCCTCCGCAACGGTCCCGACGCTGCAGAAGAAAAAGCGCTCGCCGAACTCGTGGGCCAGCCGCGCGGCGACATTCGGTCCGGTGCAATGCGACACGCCAAGCCGCTGGATGTCGAACCCATGCAGCGCGTCGATCGTGCGGCTGATCTGTTCCTCGCTGACTGGCCCGAGGTGCGTGCCGCCCATGATGGTGTGGAAGCGTTCCTTGCCAGTCCGCTCCATGACGCGCGTGAGAATGTTGATCAACCCGGCGTGCGAGCAGCCCAGCACGACGAACAGACCATCCGGCGTGTCGACCACGACCGTCTGGTCGTCGCGGATGGGATCAACGATCATCTGCCCGGCGCCGTCGAAGTGCAGGGCGTCCCGGTCGCCGTATTCATAGCTGGTCCGGCGCGGAATCTCGCCGGTCATGTACACGTCGGTCGCGATCTGCTGCCATTGGGTTGAGAGTTGAAACTGCGCGCCGGTCGTCTCCAGCGCTCCTCGCGTGTGCGGCACGCCAACGAAGCTGAGCCGCTCTTTACCCTGGTAGAAGCTGTCCTTGAACAGATCGGGATGGGCATGCACCGGCACGCGCTCGCGGCCTGAGTCGCGACGGATCGCGGCCACGGCATCCAGCAACCCACCCGTGTGGTCGGAGTGGTGGTGGCTGAGCAGGATCGCCCGCGCCTCCCCCAGCGGGATGCTGAAGTGCGCCACGTTGTTGAGCAACGTGTTGCCCCGCCCCGTGTCGAACAGGAACGGTCCGGCGTCCGTCTCCAGCCAGACCGCCCAGCCATGCTCGGCCAGCACCCCAGGGTTCCCGTACACGGCGTTCTCACACAGGACCGTGGCTTTCACCGGCATGCTGGCGCCTCCGATCGACGGTTGGCATCCTGCCACGTGGCTGGCGCCGGTAACGAACCACGTGCCCGCGCGGAGTTCGGCAGCCGGCAGTTCCAGATACACATTTGAGCAAACGGGTGCGGTCTCGCCAGCGACCTGCGCGGCGCTACTGTCCCGGCTGCTGCACCCACTTCACTTCGACAGTCCACGTTCCGGCGTGACTGCAATCGGGCAATAGCACTATCGTCGGGTGATTACATACCGCTGTAGCAGGCGCGAGCGGGAACACCTCTCGGTTGCCATCGACGAGGGCGAACTCTGGGACGTCATAGGTTTCCATGATCGCCGTGTAGTCAAAGGGTGCTGTCTGCCAGGTTGAGACAGACGGGGACGAGCCAGAGGACGTGAGTCTTACGCGGAGGTGCGGCATGACTGGCACGTCGATGCGCAGGTACTTCACCCCTCCTGGCCCATCGCGCACCGGACCGTACGTCATCTCGTCAGCCCAGTCGCTCTCCCACGTCCAGCGCGCCCAGAACTGGTTAGCCTGTGTCCCATGGAGGAAGCCACCGCCACTTGCCGCTACGATGCCCGTGATGGGTCGATACGGTAGTTCGATCGCCGTTGCCGGAACATGGATCGAGAAGGTAACCGCCACCAGGTAGTGTTGTGTGGCCTCGTCGATCCCGCCAGTAATCTCATAGGATAGCGTCATTGTCACCTGCCAGCCGGGTGTCTCGTGCCGGCCTATCCACCAGCGCGCGCCATCCGACTTGGGCGTCAGGTACTGAGCGTATGCGCCGAGCAGATTGGTGAAGCGCGACTGATAGAGTGCTACACCGGTGATGACGCCGGTGTCCTCGACGATCCAGCCCGATCCCGGGTCCGGCTCCTCGCGCGGCACGAGAATGATGGTAGCAATCCCATCCGGGCCGGTCGCATCAATGGCCAGCGCCGACGCCCCAGCCACCGGACAGGCCGAGCCGCACTGCATCTCGACCATCTCATGCAACGGCTGTCCATCGGGTGACTGCGTCTCCCAGAACCAGTGAATCGACACATCCTCGATCGGCCCCTGCTTCGGATACTCTGTGCCGAGGATCCATCCGCAAGAAACCACCCCATCGGGCAATGCATCGCGCATCTCGACCTTGATACGGAACCGCAGCGGTTCGCCAGCCAGCGGAGTGTGACCTGCTGGGCCCATATGCGTACGCTGTGGACCGTCGTTGAGCATCGTCACGCCGACCGAGTATGCGAGGACGGCGCCGTGGATGCCGTCGAGGACCAGGGTGGCTTTGCCGATCGCGTTCGGGATGAGCTTGAAGACCTCCGCGCTGATCTTCCCCCAGCTGTAGGCGGTCTTCCCGAGGTCGCCAATTGCCATCCCGATAGCATCACAGAGGGCGCTGCTTTGTGGCTTGAGGACTCCATTCGACTGCGCCATGAGTTGCGAGGACGCGCCAGCCGCCAGCGGCAACTCCGGCTTGACGAGCGGCACGCTGATCTCGGAGAGCAGCAGAAAGAACGAGAGTGGGTCGATTCGCATCGTAAGCAGCGACGGATCGCGGAACAGGTCATACGGCTCGGGCTGCAGGAGTCCCAGCTCCCGCACCAGCAGGGCTGAGCGGGATGACAGATCATGTGGCGCCACCCGTGCAGCCGCAACACCGGCGAGGATGCCCTGCCGCAACAGTTCCGGGTCGACGACCCTGCTTTCGGACAGCACGTCCATCGCTGTCAGCTGCATGGCAAGATCGACGACTCCCGAGGTCTGTCCTCGACCCATCGCCCCGGCCATCATGCGGAGCTCGATGTCATACAGGTAGAAGTCGGCTGCACCCCGCTCGGCGCCACCCAGCACCATCGTGCCATCGCCAGTGTAAACGCCGACATTGACTGCAGCCATGACGTCAAGTAGTGCGACGTAGCGCGCCTCGTCGCTCGATGCTCCGGCAACGGCTTCAGCGAGCTGGTTGATCTGCTGGTTCGGACCGGGCTCGGTCTCGGGATAGCGCCAGACGTGGTAGTGCTGGCCGACGTTGCCCATCTCGACCTGCCAGGCGGAATCGTTCGCCGGCGTAAACGTCAGGCAGCGGCGCTCGAAGCACTGGACCAGCACGTCGCGGACATTGCCCGCGACCTTAACCTGCGCCCAGTACGCCTCGGTGATCGGCAGGCCGACAGCGAAGACGCCGGCCACCTCGCCGGTCGTGTAGTCGCCGTTCTGGTAGATCGTGCCGTGGGCGGTGATGAAGGCGTGGAAGACGGACGCCGTGGAGTACCCGGTCAGCGGCTCGAACGGCCCGACCGTGACGCCATGCGCGGCCAGGTGCGCGCCAGAGTTGATGGATCCGTCGCGGGCCAGCACGTCGATGATCGTGGCGCCGGCCGGCCGCACGGGCTGCTGCGTGATCATCCCGAACGTGGCGTAGTGCGGGCCGGTGGCGTCGTCCGGGTCTCCGGCGACGCCGACGTTGGCCGGCTCACCGTCCTCGAACGCGCTGTCACCAACCTGGCGGTCGCCGGTGATGAGTTCCCTGGCAAGCAGCCCGTTGGTGACGTACCACTGGCTCGACTGATCACCCCCTGGATGGGTGATTTCCATACGGGACTTGTCGAAATACTGCACTTTCCGGTAGCCGCCGGGGGATTGCTCGTAGGGCTCCTGGACGGCGGCGCTGTACGCGGTCGGCCCCCACAGCCAGGAGCGCACGGCTGCTCCCTCGGCAACCGGCCGGTCGGCGCGCTCCCAGGTGCGCTGGAAGGCAGCGTCTCCGATCGGCGCGGCTGATGTCGTTGCCGACACCAGTGCGGAAATGAGGAGGATCAGCCCAATGAGCAGGCCAGCAGTGTGTCGCATCATTGATATTCGCCCTCCCGAACCCTTGAGATGTCAGCATTGCGCGTGGCGGCGCACGTGTCAATAGAACACCCGTACGATTCTTGCGCGATGCCTTGATGTCCCGGGAGCAAACGACCGGCGCTTCACCGCGACGGACGGAGACACTGCCTACCGGTTCACTCTGGGATCGTCCGGCGCGGGACAGTGTAGCAAGGCGCCCACTCGATGGCGTCGTAGTCCGCGTCACACGGCTCGCCCCAATCCCCCGCGTGGTGGCGCCGGAACTGGACTGGGCCGCAACCCCGACCCGGTCCAGCTCCCGGAGCGTGCCCGGCTTCCTCACGATGCGCCTAAACGCCAGCGGTGGGACTGGCGAGCATCGGGCGTCGACTCTGCACTCTCCCGTCTCAAGCCGGCGTTCTCAGAGCATCAGCTCAGACCCAGCGCCCTCTCGGCGGCGTCGGCTTCGTGGCGAGGATGAAGAAGATGGAACCACAGCCGGCCAGCGCGGCCAGCACGGTAAAGCCCCACTGGTAGTTCCCGAAATAGTCCGCCATCGCCCCGGCGATGATAGGGCCGCTCATCATGCCCCACATCACGATCATCGACGAGAAGCCCATCACCATCGCGATCTCTGGACCGTGACAAGCCCATGCCAGCGACCCCTCCCGACCCATCACGGGCTTGACGCTAGCCACCTCTTGTCACATCAATGCTGAAATCTCCGATTCCGGCACGTCGTGTTATTGTGGCTGGATCAAGCCATATGAAGCGTTATGGGAGAGTCCGCAATGTCGCTTCCCAAACTGATCCCAAGCGCCCGAAGACGCATCGAGGAGGCACGGCGAGATGGGAAGCACCTGACGTTTCACGTCAGTAAGACAAAGAACCATAGATGGAACTGGACTCTAACGATGCGATTCCTGTCGAAAGATCCGGCATCGGGCGACGAGACCCTCGTGAAGGTTTTTCTTCAGACGTCCAAGGAACGCGAGCCGCTGGAGATGCTGCGCGAGTATCTAGAAACAGCCCAACATGCTGAGTAGGTGATAGGGACCGCCATCGCTCACCTGTCGCCGCAGCCGGGCCAATTGCCCCAATCGTTCCAAGCCAACCCATTTTCGCCCACCCTGTGACGTCGTCGTCTTACCAGCAGGCGACTACATTACAACCACCATTGTTATTGATCAAACCCAATTTTCGTGGTCCACCAGAGCGTATCATTGTCGCTGCTACGAGGCGCTAGTGGCGCCACCACTCGTCATCGATCCGCCAGCCGTCGTCGAGCTCTACGACGGCGACCCAGCCATCGCCCAGCCGCCGCGCCGCCGGGTGGCCGGCTGTCATGCCGGTCGCCCACGATCCATCAGTTGGATCACTCGTCCGATCTGCTCGATTGCCGCGTGCGACTCCGGTGACACGGCGAGCATGAGATGCGCGATCCCTTCGTCAGCGAATCTCCAGAATGTGTCGGCAACCTCGTCCACCGACCCTCGAATTGGTTCCTCTGTGTCGAACATGTGTCCGATCGGTCCATCCAGTTCCAGTTCGACCCGCACCGCCATGGGTCGCGCCAGCGTGGCGGGATCGCGGCCAACTCTCAGGCAGGCTGCATCAAGCGCATCCCGCAGCGGCGCAACCTGGGCAGGCGTGCTGCGGCCAAACGCCAAGAACCCATGCGACATGTCCGCGTACTGTGCCGTCAGCCGCATCATGCGGCGAGCATTCGCAAGGGCTCCGATCAATACCGGCGGTCCGGTCGTTCGTGGACCGCGCGGCCGAAGATCGCACTCTCGTATCGAATAGAACTCACCCTGAAAATCAACCCGGCCCTCACGCAGGAGTGGGATGATGATCTGGAGGGCTTCTTCGAATCGCGCAACCCGCCGTTCCCAGGGAAAGCCGAAGGCACGGTGCTCATACTCGTCTCCACCGGCTCCTAAACCGAGGATGAGACGCCCGCCACTGATCTCATCGACCGTGTCGGCCATCTTGGCCAGCAGCGCCGGGTTGCGGAAGGTGTTGGCCGTGACGAGATGTCCCACCTCGACCCGACGTGTCACCGCGGCAACCGCGGCAAGCAGCGTCCAGCCTTCCCAGAATCCCTTGGGCGGATCCCCCTCGGGGAGCAGGTCATCGACGAGCCACAACGAATCGAGCCCAGCGTCTTCGGCGGCAAGCGCCATCGACTGCAGTTCGCTCCAGCGCAGCGCAGGAGGCTCGGGAGGACCGAAAAGCCGCCCCTCCCATTGCGGCAGCACAAGACCGATCTTCGGTCGCACGAGGGCGCGATAACGAGTCATGGCGTAGCTCCTTGCGATGGTGAACGGTCCACGATGCGCCACGAGTGCTGGCGTCCAGGTAGGCGAATTCTACGCGCGCACGAGCGGCGAAGCGCCGGTCGAGCTGGCCGCTCCAGACCAATCTGAGGCAACCGTGACGACCATGCGCGTGGAGACACACGTGTCAATAGAACACCCGTGCGATGCTTGCGCGCCGTGGGAGTGGTCCGGGAGCAGACGACAGCCCCGAGCAGCCTGCGCGTCTCTCCGGGGCTGTGCCACGGCGAGTTGAGAACCCAACCTGACGTGGATTCGGACAGGCGACCGTCGCTCCACCACGTGATCCGAGGACGCTACCGACTAACGTGTGACCAGGCAACGCACTGTCTCAGACCCAGCGCTCTCTCGGCGGCGTCGGCTTCGTGGCGAGGATGAAGAACACCGACCCGCAGCCGGCCAGCACAGCCAGCACCGTGAAGCCCCACTGGTAATTCCCGAAATAGTCCGCCATCGCCCCGGCGATGATCGGGCCGCTCATCATGCCCCACATCACGATCATCGACGAGAAGCCCATCACCATCGCGAAGGACTTGCGCCCGAAGTAGTCGGCGCGGATGGCCTGCATCAGCGGGCCGCGCATGCCCCACGCCAGCCCATTGACGACGGCGAACACCAGCACCCAGAACAGGTTGCCACCCCACGCCAGCGCCAGCAGCGCCCCGGAATGGCCGAACATCGCCAGCGTCGTGATCATGCGCTTGTCGAAGCGGTCCCCGAGGAACCCGCCGACCACCTGGCCGACCATCGTCACCGCCGTCATGAACGCCAGCACCGTGGCCGCCGCCGTGAGCGAGAAGCCCAGCCCCTCCTTCAGGTGCGCCACCAGATGCACCATCACCGACGAGACGACCAGCAACGCCAGCGCGTGCCCGATGCTGATGAACCAGAACGCCCGCGTGCGCATCGCCTGCCGCGCCGTAAAATCCGCCCGTTCGTGCTCCACTCCGGCGATCGTCACCGTCTCGGACCGCACAGCGTCCGGCGGCTCCCCATCGGGCCGCAGGCCGTACTTCTCGGGCGCGTCGCGCATCACCTGCACGAGCGGCAGGCCGATGACGATCACCAGCACGCCGGACCCGAACGCGGTCGCGCGCCAGCCGAACTCGAGCAGCGACCAGGCCACCAGCGGCGCCATGATGCCGCCGACGCTCATGCCCACCTGGGTGATGCCCAGCGCCGTCGCCCGCCGCCGCTCGAACCAGTTGACGATGCTCGACGTCAGCGAGATGAAGCCCCCCAGGCTCGATCCCAGCGCCATCATCAGGAAGGTGAGATAGAACATGATCAGCGAGTCGACCTGGCTGAACGCCATGAAACCCAGGCCGAAGATGATCGTGCCGGCCCGCATCACGGCGCGCGGCCCCCAGCGTTCCAGCATCCAGCCCTGGATGGGACCGATCAGCCCGCTCTCGACGCGCTGCAGCGAGAAGGCCGCCGCCAGCGCGGTCTTGCTCCAGCCGAATTCGCTCTGCAGCACGACGACGTACGAGCCGTATGCCTGCATCAACAGGCCCGTTTGAAGCAGCTGAATGCCGGACGCGGCGAGCACGATGTACCAGCCGTAGAAGACACCCCGCGCCCGCTCGCGCACCCGCACTACCGCGCTTGCCAACCGTCACTCACCCTGCATAGGGACGCATCCCTCGATGCGCATCGTAGCATGCCGGTCGGGGCCGGGGGTCAGCCAGCCGGATGCGCGGCGGGTCAACCCCGGCCCCGTCACTCGTCCTCGTCGTCGTCGTCGTCCTCGAGCAGGTACATCCGCACGGGATAGCGCTGCATGATGCCGTCGCTCAGCTCGGCCACCATATCCGGCAGCTCGTCCAGCGCGGCGTCGATCGCGGCCTGGACGGCGTCGAGCGGCTCGCCGTGGCCGTTGCGCCCCACGATCAGCGACGGATAGGAGTCGATCACGATCTCGACGGTTATGGTCGCGCTGGATCCCGTCTCCCCCGGCTGGGGCATCGGCTCGGAAAACATCTGCGACATGGCGCTGCTCCTTTCGG
>DATKCN010000130.1:0-7333 GCA_035513175.1 Thermomicrobiales bacterium | reverse complement strand
TGGCAAGGGGAGTATGATCTGGTCCGACGGCTCAGTGACGAGGCCCTGCACGCGTTCGAGGAGATCGGTGACGATCGGGGCATGTATCAAGCGCTTTTCTGCAGCGCACGTGTCGCGTGGTTCACCGGTGATCTCGAACGTGCCGCCGACCTTTTCGAACGGAGCGCCGCCATGCAGCGTGTCGCTGGCGACTGGTTTGGCGTCGCGGGCGCGATTGGCAACCTTGGCGGCATCGCCCGGCAACAAGGTGACTTGCAGCGTGCCACCCGCCTGATAGACGAGGCGTTATCGCTGACCCGCGCACAGGACTTCGTGTCACAGAGCGCCATCTGGCTGGGCAACCTCGGGAAGGTGATGCTTCATCGTGGCGAGCTTGAAGGTGCGCGGTCACTCTTCACCGAGTGCCTCGTGCTGCAGCGGATGCTGCGTGGTAGGCGCACTGCGGTGGACTGCCTCGATGGGCTGGCGCTGCTGACGAGCCGGGAGGGTCAGCCGGAGCTGGCGACGACGATGTACGGCGCGGTGACGGCGCTGCGCGAAGAGTTTGGTATTCCACGGCTCGAGGCCGACCGCCTGACAATGGAGCCTGTTCTCACGGCGCTCGCAGCCGCTCTCGGGGCCGAGCGGTACGCGGAGGCCTGGGCTGCGGGAGGGAGCATGTCACTCGACGAGACGATCAGCCGTGCGATCCAGTCACCGCCCCTGGCGGGCAACGAGACTGCGATCGAATCTCCCGCACGCGATCTCTCGCGACGAGAGCTGGACGTGCTGCGCCTGCTCACACACGGCAAGACCGACCGCGAGATTGGCGCTGAGCTGTTCATCAGTCACCACACAGTGGCGAACCACGTCGCCAACATTCTCGGTAAGCTCGACGTCGAGTCACGGACCGCGGCTGCCATATGGGCAGTCAGGAATAGCGTCGCGTGAACATACTGATGCATACGTTCGTGCGGATCAACGCGGCGTGTGTCGCGCTCACTCAAACTTGAGTAGCTGACAATCTGCGTGAATCATGGTTCCTGAAAGGAACTGGCGTTGACGGAACTGAGTAGACGGCGCGAGCTTCATCAGCCAGAGCGGGCACGGTGCAACAGACTTTCGCTCGACCCCGGTTCCCGTCAGCGGCCGAGGAAATCCAGCATCAAGGCGTTGAAGCGTTCAGGCTCTTCCAGCGTCAGCCAGTGCCCGGCGTCGTTGAAGTGCTCGTAGCGCCACTCGCCCTCCACCTTGCGCTCCGACATGCGCATGGCTTGCTCGGTCAGATAGGCGTCATGCGCGCCGAAGACGCCCATGGTCGGGGCCGTCACTGCCGGTAGCGGGCGGCCTGGCCCCAGCAGGCGCTCGGGCGGCAGGTTCGCGCGGTACCAGTTGAACGCCGCGGTTAGCGCGCCCGGCTCCGACAGCGTCGCGATGTACTCGTCGGCGCGCGGGGACCACTGCAACAGCTCGCGCAGCAGGCACCAGTCGTCGCGCTGGAACAGCTCCTCGGCCGTGTCCTCGAACTGGATCAGCAGGCGGTACCAGCCCTTTTGCAAGCCTTCCAGCGTCGGCTTCGTGACCGCTCCCGGACAGCCGACGGACACCGCGATCAGCCGCTCGACGCGCTCCGGACGCAGCATCGCGAACAGCCAGGCCACCGCCGCGCCCCAGTCGTGCCCGATGACGTGGGCCCGCTCGATGTCCAAAGCGTCCATGATCCCGGCAACGTCGGCGACGCAGTGCGGCAGGGCGAAGTCGGAAACCTCAGGTGGCCGCTCGCTCCGTCCCCGGCCCCGCATGTCCGGCGCGATAGCACGGTATCCGGCGGCGACCAGCGCCTCGATCTGACTCTCCCACAGGTTGGCCGTGTCCGGGAAGCCGTGCAGCAGCATGCCCGGCGTGCCGTTGCCCCGGTCGGTGACGTGAAAGCGCAGGCCATTCGCCATGATATCAGGCATGAATCAACAGCTCCGATCGGTCGTCATCAGCCGCGGCGATGGCCGGCTCGGGCCGTGGCGCGCCGAACGCCTCGGCGGCAAACGCAACCATTGGCCGCGCGATCTCCGGGTAGGCGTCCGGAAGCATCGCGGGCAGAGTATGCGCCGAGAAACGACCCGCAAACGGGTTTGACAGCGCGGCGCGCAGCCAGGCGAGCGATTCCTCGGGCATGTCGCGCATCCGCGCGGCCGCCAGCGTGAACTCCAGCCGCGGCGCGCTCGATTCGTCTCGCTGTTGCTGGAACGCCGCCATGCGCGTGTCCCAGTCTGCGCCCTCGAATGTGTCACGCAGCGCATCCGCCAGCCAGAAGGCCTGCGTCATGGCGTCGCCCATGCCCATGCCGGTGATGGGATCTTTCAGGTATCCGGCGTCACCGATGAGCGCCCAGCCGGGCCCGAACGGCACGCGGAAGAAGTTGTCGATCGAGCGCATGCCGAGCATGCGGCCTTCGAGCGTCGCGCCGGACAGGCGGGCGGTCATGCCGGGCAGGCGCTCGAAGCATTGCCGCAGTGCGGCCAGGGGATCCTCGCGGAATGCCGCGAAGTCGTCGGTCTGGTATTCGAGCGCCAGGCAATCGGCGCCCGGCTGCATCGGAAAGACGAAGGCGATCCGGTCATCCTGAAAGAACAGCTCCACGGCTGTCTCCGGCAGCGGCTCGAGGCCCTGGAAGTATCCGAAGCACACCGGCCGCAGTCCCGGTGTTTCGTTGTACCGGGCGGCGGCGACCAGATCGGCCACCTTCGAATGGCGGCCATCGGCGCCGACTACGACGCTCGCGCGCACCTCTGTTGGGCTGCCGCCACGTGGGACGATGACGGCCCCGACGACGCGTCCATCGTGCTCGATCAGCGAGTCGAGGCGCGTGCGCTCTCGGAATTCGACGCCGTGCCGCGTGCCATGCTCGATAAGGATTGAGTCAAACGCGTCGCGGCGTGGCGCCAGCGCGTAGCCGTCGCCTGGCGCGATAGGACCCTCCAGCAGGCAATCGCTCACCCAGGTGCGGCTGCGTGTGATGCGGCGAAAGCCCGTTGTCTCGACATCCTCCAGGACACCCAGATTGCGGACGAGGTCGACCGCGTACGGGCCAAGGTAGTGCGTCGAGATCGTGTCGCTGGGGAACTCGTCGCGGTCAATCAGCATGACCCGGCAGCCTCGCTGGGCCAGCAGCAGCGCCAGACTGGCCCCGGCGACACGCGCGCCAACGATCAGGACATCGTATTCCGGCGTTGTTGACGAGATGTGCATGACTGGCGCTCCTTCCCACGGATTGACACGCCACGAGGATGCGCGGCGCGACAAGCTATCTGTACAGCTGACGGGCTCATCATAACGACGTGAGTGCCCATCGACAACACGGCTACCGTTGCGATCGACGGGCAGCGTGCGTGCCCAACATGGAATCGGCGCTGACGAATACTGTAACCTGCTTCGTTCTGCTACTATTATGGTTACTATATACGTCAGGCGTTGACGGAACTGAGTAGGCGGCGCGAGCGCCAGCAGCGAGCCCGGGCAGGGTGCAAGCCGGGCAGGGACAGCGTCACCGAACATCCTTCCCGAGCCGTCACCCGAACGGGCGCAAGCCCCAGTAGACGTGACCGGGCCCGCCACCCGTTATCCCGGCGACCGACCCCACCCCCCGGCCCCCTCCCCCAGAGGGAGAGGGGGAGATTGTGGATTGTAATTGCCATTGGGCGTGGTGGTCGGACTGAGCGGACAGGCTGGGCGCCCGTTCCTGCTCCCCTCGCCCTGTGGGGGAGGGGGCCGGGGGAGGGGTTCCAGCCGTCAAGCGAGGTGGCACCGCGGGAAGCGAGCAATCGACCCGTCCTCATGAATGTGAGGGCGGGTTTTTCATTTCGTGATGCGTGATGCGGAGTAGGAGCGATCGACGATGGCGAAGGCGGCGGGCAGGACATTCAAGCAGGTGGAGACGCGGGCGGACTTCCCGGCGATGGAGCGGGAGCGGCTGGCGTGGTGGTATGGCAGCGGGGTGGTCGAGCAGTATCTGACGAAGAATGACGATTCCGAGGAGCGCTGGTCGTTTCTCGACGGTCCGATCACGGCCAACAACCCGATGGGCGTGCACCACGCCTGGGGACGCACCTACAAGGACCTCTGGGTGCGCTACCACACCATGCTGGGTCACCGGCAGCGCTACCAGAACGGCTTCGACTGCCAGGGCCTGTGGGTCGAGGTCGAGGTCGAGAAGGAGCTGGGCTTCACCAGCAAGCGCGACATCGAGAGCTACGGCATCGACAACTTCGTCGAGTACTGCATGCAGCGCACGCAGAAGTTCGCCAACATCCAGACTGAGCAGACCAAGCGCCTCGGCAACTTCATGGATTGGGACAACTCGTACTACACCATGTCCGACACCAACAACTACACCATCTGGCACTTCCTCAAGGTCTGTCATGAGAAGGGCTGGATCTACAAGGGGGACGATGTCATGACCTGGTGCCCCCGCTGTGGCACCGGCATCTCCGAGATGGAGCTGAACGAGGGCTACCAGAACCGCACCCACCGCTCGGTCTACGCCTGGTTCCCCCTGGAGGACGAGGACGCCGCCCTGCTGCTCTGGACGACCACCCCCTGGACGCTGGCAGCCAACGTCGCGGCGGCCGTGCATCCGGAGCTTGTCTACGTGAAGGTGAGGGCCGAGGGCCGAGGGCTGGGGGACGCGGAGGAGGGAATAGGGAGCAGGGAACAGGGAACAGGGGATGGAGACGCGGAACCAACTTCCGCGTCCCGCGTCCCGCATCCCACGTCCCGACCCCAACCGTCGTTCCTCTACCTCGCCAAAGACGCCATGCCCCACGCGCTGAAAGGCGAGTGGGAGGTGGTCGAAGAGATCAAGGGCTCCGATCTGGTCGGACGGAGCTATCGGGGGCCGTTTGATGAACTGCCGGCCAACGCGGGCGTCGAGCACCGGGTGATCGCCTGGAACGACGTGGCGGCGGACGAGGGGACCGGCATCGTGCATATCGCGCCGGGAGCGGGCCGCGAGGACTACAAGCTCTCCAAGGAGCACGGCTTGCAGGTCATCGCGCCGCTCGACGACTCCGGCTACTACTTCGACGGCTTTGGCTTCCTGACCGGCATGTACGTCCATGACGTCGCCAACCCGATCATCCGCGACCTGCGCGAGAAGGGGCTGCTCTACCGCGACCACGACTACCAGCACCGCTACCCGACCTGCTGGCGCTGTAAGACCGACCTTGTCTTCCGCCTCGTCGACGAGTGGTTCATCGCCATCGACGGCATGCGCGAGCGCATGATGGAACTCACGCGCGAGATCCGCTGGATCCCGGAGTTCGGGCTGGAGCGCGAGCTGGACTGGCTGCGCAACATGAGCGACTGGATGATCAGCAAGAAGCGCTACTACGGGCTGGCGCTGCCGATCTACGAGTGCGAGGAGTGCGGCACGTTCGAGGTCATCGGCTCAAAGGATGAGCTGGCCGAGCGGGCCGTCGAGGGCTGGGACGAGTTCGAGGGCCACTCGCCGCACCGCCCATGGGTGGACGAAGTCAAGATCGGTTGCCGAGAGTGTGGGGCGACCGTCTCCCGCATCCTGGATGTCGGCAACCCGTGGCTGGACGCGGGCATCGTGCCGTTCAGCACGATGGGTTACACCGAGGACCGCGACGAGTGGGAGCAGTGGTTCCCGGCCGACTTCATCACCGAGTCGTTCCCCGGCCAGTTCCGCAACTGGTTCTACTCGATGCTGGCGCAGTCCACGACGCTGGTGGACCGCGCGCCATACCGCACCTGCCTCGGCTTCGCCCTGCTGCGCGACGAGCATGGCCGGGAGATGCACAAGAGCGCGGGCAACGCCATCTGGTTCGACGAGGCGGCCGACATCATGGGCTCGGACGTCATGCGCTGGCTGTACTGCGCCCACAATCCGACGCTGAACCTCAACTTCGGTTACGGCATCGGCGACGAGGTGCGGCGGCGTTTCATCCTGCCGCTGTGGAACTCCTACGCCTTTCTCGTCAACTACGCCGCGCTGGACGGCTTCGACCCGACCGACCCGGCCAACGCCGTGCCGCTGTCCGAGCGCACACTGCTGGACCGCTGGATCATCTCGCGCCTGCAAGGGCTGGTGACCGACGTGCGGGCCGCCCTCGACGACTACGACGCCGTCGCCGCCACCCGCGCCATCGAGCATTTCACCGTTGAGGAGCTGTCCAACTGGTACATCCGCCGCAATCGCCGCCGCTTCTGGAAGACGGAAGCCGACCGCGACAAGGCCGCCGCCTACCTGACGCTCTACGAGGTGCTGACGACCCTCTCGAAGGTGCTGGGGCCGTTCATCCCGTTCCTGGCCGACGAGATCTACGAGAACCTGGTGCTCACGGTCGAAGACAACGCGCCGCTCTCGGTGCACCTGACCGACTACCCGGTAGCGGACGCGGCGCAGATCGACGCCGCGCTGGACCGCGACATGACGGCCCTGCTGGCCGCCGTGAACCTGGGCCGCGCCGCCCGCAACAAGGCCAGCGTCAAGGTGCGCCAGCCCCTGCCCGAGGTGCTGCTGTGGGCGCGCGATGTCTCCACGCTGGAGGCGGTCGAGCGCATGCAGGACCAGCTGCTGGACGAGCTCAACGTCAAGGCGATCGGCCGCATCGAGGACCCGGAGGCCTACGCCACCTACGTCGTGCGCCCGAACCTCGCCGTGCTCGGTCCGAAGTACGGTAAGCAGGTCGGCGTCGTGCGCGCCGCGCTGGCGGAGGCCGACGCCCCGACGGTCGCGAGAGCCATCCGCGCCGGTGAATCGCTCACGCTGGGCGAGTTCACGCTCACCCCGGACGAGGTGCTGGTGGATGTCAAGGAGCGCGAGGGCTTCAATGTGGCCGAGGAGGGCGACCTGCTGGTTGCGCTCGACGTCACACTCACGCCGGAGTTGATCCTCGAAGGTTTGGCCCGCGACTTCGTGCGTGGCGTGCAGGACGCCCGCAAGGACGCCAACCTTCGGATCGAGGACACCATCCGGCTGGCCTGGTCTGCCGAGGGCCAGGTCGCCCACGCCATCGAGCGCCACCTGGAGGAGATCGCCGCCGAGACGCTGGCCCGCGAGGCCGCCCCCGGCTGGGTCGATGGCGCCGACTACCAGACCGAGATCAAGGTCGGCAGCGGCACGGCGAAGGTCGGGATCACGCGCATCGGGAGCTTGCTGGACGAGCGGTGAGTCCGATGACTCGAACCAGTGCTGACATTATGGCGACGAGCGCACGGTCACCCGTCTACGTGGAGTTCACTGGCTCGCCACTCGAGCATGAATGGTGGGTGGCCGCTCTGTCGTTCGATCGGTTGGGGCGGCTTCAAACTAGTTGAGCGGTGCGCGTGCATC
>DATKCN010000129.1:0-29041 GCA_035513175.1 Thermomicrobiales bacterium | reverse complement strand
ACGACTGGCTCGTCGAAGCTCCGGGATGCTCATATGTCGTCCTGCACGGGGCCCCGATGAGCCGCGTGTCGGCGTTCAGCGGCGTGCCTGGACTCGTTGGCTGGCATGGTCACGAAGGGCAGTGGCGACGCGGAGAAAAGGACGAAATTTACCGTCGACTCAACGATCGTGTCGCGACGGCCAATGCGATCCTTGACGGCGGCGTGTCTCCCTCCAGGGACGGTCCGTCCTTCGTCGTGCTTGGCCAACAGGAACTCCTCGGCTCCGCGCATTGTGACCTGGTGTCCGAGCGTTCCGTCGACGTTTTCGAGCGCATGATCGACGTCGGCTGGGTCGTCGGATTCGAGAGCGCGCAGACGCTTATATTCGTGCCTCCGTGGCATCCTGCCGCGGGCGGGGATCGTTGACCGTTATAGGGGTGTCTGGTATCCTATCGCGGGGCTCTCAATAGAGAGAGCCTTTCCGTTTGCTGGCAAACTGAATGGCTTCGTTTTGCAGGAGGAACGCAATAAGCGCACGACCCGTCCGTGTTAACGAGCGAATTCGAGTTCGCGAGGTGCGGCTGATCGATGAGGATGGCGCCCAGCTCGGGGTCATTCTGACGCGTGACGCCCTCGACATTGCCCGCGAACGTGGTTTGGATCTCGTCGAAGTGCAGCCGAACGCGGCGCCCCCGGTCTGTCGGCTCATGGATTATGGCCGGTTCAGGTACGAGGAGAGCCGCAAGGAGCGCGACTCGCGTAAGAAGGCCAGAGGCGCTATCCTGAAGGAAGTGCGCATTGCGCCGAAGATCGACGATCACGATCTGGCCACCAAGTCCCGCCAGGCTCAACGATTCCTCGAGTCCGGCGACAAGGTCAAGGTTGCAGTCGTCTTTCGCGGTCGAGAGATGCTCCATCAGGATATCGGTCGCTCGCTGCTGGACAAAGTCGTGTTGCAGTTGCAACCCGTAAGCACGGTCGACCAGGACCCTCGCATGGAGGGTCGAATGATGTCCGTTCTTCTGAGTCCTCGCAAGGATATGCGGGCTGAGCAGGCCAGGCAGCCGGTCGCGGCAGAGGAACTAGCGCCAGCAGACGCAGCGCCAGACAACGGCAAGGGACCCGACAATACCCCTGCCGGGTGATTCGCGTTTGCCCGCGACGATGTTACTGCATCGCGGTGGCGGCGCCTTTCCGGTGTTAGAAACGGTGCAGGTCAGGTCAGGAGTGAACGATGCCGAAGATGAAGACCAACAAGCAGGCCGCACGCAGGTTCAAGATCACCGGAACCGGCAAGATCCTGCGCACCAAAGGCATGAAAAGCCACCTGCGCCGCAAGAAATCGCCGCGCACGAAGCGCATGTTCGACCGCATGCTCGAGGTCAATCCCGCGGATCGCAAGCGCATCCGGCGCCTGCTGCCATACGGCGTCGACTGACGGCGAGAGACGAGATTGTCTATGCGGGATTCACTCGCTGATTGCCAGGGAGGTTTCGAAAGATGACACGTATCAAGCGGGGCGTCACATCACGGCGCAGGCACAAGGCGGTTCTCGAGCGCGCGTCCGGCTTTCGCGGCACTCGCAACCGGCTCTACAAGCGTGCGAACGAAGCAGTCATGCGCTCGCTCAGCTACCAGTATCGCGATCGTCGCACCCGCAAGCGCGAGATGCGCAAGCTGTGGATCATGCGGCTAAACGCGGCCTCACGCGAGCACGGGCTTCCATATGGCCGGTTCATCGAGGGCCTGTCAAAGGCCGGCATAGAGGTCGATCGCAAGATCCTGGCTGACCTCGCGGTTCGCGACCCCAGGGCGTTCGCGCAATTCGTCGACCAGGCCAAGGCCGCGCTATAGGTGATGGCTTTCGCTTGAGCGACTCCCTCTCCGACGACCGGTTACGCCGCGACGAGCACATCGTCAGCCCGTCCAACCCGACTGTGAAGCTCGCCCGTTCATTGAGCCGGAGACGCGTCCGGCAACGTGAACGGGCGATTCTCGTCGAGGGCATGCGCGCGATCTCATCCGCCATGAGCCAGGGAGCGGCTCTGCGAGCCGTGATGATCGACCGCGATCGCCGAGCTCAGGTGGCGGAAGACGATGTTCAAGTCCTTCGCGCGGCGGTCGATCGTCTCCTGTTCATTGAGCCCGAGCTGTTCGACTCCATCGCCGACGCCGAGCACCCGCAACCGGTGATTGCGATATGCGGCATGCCGCGGGTTGAAATCCCACCGGACTCCACCTTCGTGCTCGCCATCGACGGCGTGCGCGATCCGGGGAATCTCGGGACACTCATCCGCACCGCGGCCGCGGCAGGCATCGACGGCGTCGCGGTGCTTCCCGGAGCGGTCGATCTGTATAACCCGAAGGTGATCCGGGCATCCGCCGGAGCGCTGTTCGCGATTCCGGTCGCGTCCTTCCCCAGCATTGAGCGCGTCGGCGCTCAATGCTTCGCCGAGCGTCCGACCATCGTTCTCGCCGACGGCGAAGGAGATGTGACGCACGACGCAGTCGCCTGGACGACCCCGACGCTTTTGGTGATCGGCGGCGAGGCGAGTGGCGCGGGCGAAGAGGCGCGTACGTACGCAGACGTTGTTGCTCGCATTTCGATCGAGTCGGAGGTCGAGTCACTGAACGCCGCCGTCGCCGGAGCCATCTTCCTGTTCGAGGCACGACGCCAGCGGGACGCGGCCGGACGAAACAGGCGTACGGACGCGGATTTCGTTTGGGGTAAGCGGGTGCATGTGCTATAGTCGGCGGGTTACGTCAGACAGCGTCGCATTCGACGTTGTGGAGGTTCAACCGGGACGAGGAGGCATCGTCACATGAGGAAGCAAGATCTGGTCAAGGCGGTCGCGGGTTCGACCAGCATGTCCGAGAGCCAGGTGTCGAACGTCGTGCAGGCCACGTTCGATGCGATCAGCGACGCGCTGGCGTCTGGCGAAGAGGTCACGATCACTGGCTTCGGGTCGTTCCGCATCTCCGATCGGGGCGCCCGCGAGGGCCGCAACCCGCAGACCGGCGAGCGGATCACGATCGCTGCGCGCAAGAGTCCGTCATTCCGGCCGGGCACCCAGTTGAAGCGAGCTGTCGGCGGCGAGTAGCCTCCGCAAGCTGATCGATTCCAACGAGCAGGGCTCCAGCGTACTGGAGCCCTGTCTGCGCGTCTGACCGGGATCGCGCGATTCCGTGAGGGAGCCACGCCGAGTCCCGACGCCGGCGCCGCAACAACCGCCAACCCGCAACACCGGCATGTGCCGGACGTTGACCGTTCGCGGCATCCCCTCGACTATGGACTGACTGCGAACTGCTCCGTCGTGACGATTTCAGACGCGTCCGTCGAGCGCGGTATGGCGTCCTGCAACAGCGCCGGCAGGTTCACCTCTGCTCCCTGCGCCGCGCTCCGGATCGCGTTCACGAGCGCCAGTGGCGTCGAGTGTCCGTGCGCGACGAACACGACTCCGCGCACGCCCAGCAACGGCGCGCCTCCGATGCCCTCAAAGTCAATCTCCTTGCGTATCTGCCTGAACGTTGGCCTCAACATCATCGCCAGGACCTTGGTGCGCCACGATGACATCAGCTCACGCTTGATCAGCGACTGTATTCCCGACGCGGTCCCTTCGGCGACCTTCAGAGCGATGTTACCGGTGAAGCCGTCGGTCACGGTGACGGACGGCGGCCGGTGCAGCATGTCTCGGCCCTCGACATAGCCGACGAAGTTCAGGCTGGATTGTTCGAGGAGTTCCCGCGCGCTGCGTGTCAGGGCGTTACCCTTGCTTGACTCCTCGCCGTTCGACAGCAAAGCGACCGTCGGATTGGACACGCCCAGCACCGCGCTGGCGTACGCCGCCCCGAGATATCCGAACTGTAGCAACACGCCCGGCTTGGGATCGATCACCGCGCCGATATCGAGCACGAACGCAATCGCTCCGGTCGCGGGAATGCGCGTCCCGAGCGCAGGGCGAGTCACGCCCGGGATGCGGCCCAACGTAATGAGCGCAGACGCGACGACCGCTCCACTGTGGCCCGCTGAAACTACCGCGTCGACGTCACCGGAGCGCGCAAGCTGCATTGCGACGTTGATTGAATTGTGCGCTTTCCGGCGCACCGACTGTACGGCGGCATCCCCCATGCCGATCATCTCTTCGGCATGCACGATGTCGATCTGGCCGAGCGGGACGGAGCGACGCTTCAGCTCTGCCTCGATCTCAGACTTGATTCCCACCAGCACGATCCGGTGTCGGGTCTCGTCCAACGTCTCGATGACCGCCGAGACGTTTCTCGAGATTCCAACATCGCCCCCGTGCGCATCGAGCGCTATCCGCATTTCAGAACTCTCTTGTTCAGCGCCGAGGTCCGCTCGGCCCCTGAATCCAACCAATCGGATTATCGCCGACGCGCCCCAATGCCGTCGACGCGTCGACGATCATCCAGCAGGCAATCTCATCGCGCGCCACGGATCGTGAAGCTAGACATCGAGATTTTCCACCTCCCGAGCGTGGGTCTGGATGAATCGCTTGCGTGGTGGAACGGCGTTCCCCATCAGCATGTCGAACGTCTCATCGGCCCTGACCGCGTCATCAATCGTCACCTGCAGCATGGTACGCGTGTTGGTGTCCATCGTCGTTTCCCAGAGCTGCTCGGGGTTCATCTCTCCCAAACCCTTGTATCGCGCGATCTCGATGCGGCTGTCCTTATACCGCTTCACGATTTCGTCGCGCTCGGGGTCTGAGTACACCCAATGGACCTCGGAGCCTTTCTGAATTCGATACAGCGGCGGCTGCGCGATGTAGAGCCGGCCGTCGACAATCAGGCTCTCCATGTGGCGGAAAAAGAACGTCAGCAACAGCGTGCGGATATGCGCGCCGTCGACGTCGGCGTCGGTCATGATGATAATGCGGTGATAGCGCAGCTTCGACGGGTCGAACTGGTCGCCGATCGACGTGCCGAGCGCCGTGATCAGTGCGCGGATTTCCGCGTTCTGCAGCATCTTGTCAAGACGTGCCTTCTCGACGTTCAGAATCTTTCCTCGCAGCGGCAACACCGCCTGAAACCGCCGGTCCCGTCCTTGCTTGGCCGAGCCGCCAGCCGAGTCGCCCTCGACGATGTACAGTTCCGCCCGGGAGGGATCGCGCTCCGAGCAGTCAGCCAGCTTGCCCGGAAGCGAGAACGTTTCCAGGCTGCCCTTGCGTTGCACCAGCTCGCGCGCCTTGCGGGCGGCGTCGCGCGCTCGGGCGGCGTTGACACACTTCTCGACGATGCGCTTCGCTGCCTGCGGGTTTTCTTCAAGATGCTGAGCCAGCAGCTCGTTGACGACCGACTGCACGGCCCCGGCCATATCCGCGTTGCCGAGCTTGCCCTTCGTCTGCCCCTCGAACTGTGGCTCCGGCAGCTTGACGCTGATGATCGCTGTGAGGCCCTCACGAACATCTTCACCGCTCAGATTGACGTCGTTATCCTTCAGAAAGCCATTCTTGCGCGCGTAGTCATTGATCGTGCGCGTGAGCGCGGTCTTGAAGCCGGTGAGGTGCGAGCCGCCATCTACCGTGTTGACGTTGTTGGCGAATGTGTGAGTCGACTCGCCGTACGTATCGTTGTACTGAATCGCGGCCTCGACAATGTAATCTCCGACCTGACGGTACATGTAGAACGGACGCGGATGGACGACGTTCTTGTTCTTGTTGAGATGCCGCACGAATGACGTGATGCCGCCCTCGAAGTAAAAGGTCACTTCGCGGTCGCTGCGCTCGTCAACAAAGACAATTCGCAGCCCCTTCGTGAGGTAGGCCGTCTCACGAAAGCGCTGGGCCAGCGTATCGTAGTCGTAATCCAGCGAATCGAAAATCGTGCTGTCAGGCATCCAGCGTTGAGTCGTGCCACGCTCTTCCGGCGTGGATGAACCGACCTTGCGCACGTTCGCGACTGGAATGCCGCGCCGGTACTCCTGACGGTAGACCCCGCTTTCACGCCGCACTTCAGAGATCATCCATTGTGAAAGGCCGTTGACAACCGACACGCCGACGCCGTGTAGCCCGCTCGACATCGAGTAGCCGCCGTTGCCAAACTTGCCTCCAGCGTGAAGCACCGTCATGACGACCTCCAGCGCCGACTTATTCATCTTAGGATGCTTACCGACCGGAATGCCCCGGCCGTTGTCCCGAACTGTCACCGAGGCGTCGCGGTGAATCGTAATCTCCACCGCGTCACAGTGGCCGCCAATCGCCTCGTCGACGGAGTTGTCGACGACTTCGGTAATCAGATGATGCAGCCCCCGCAGATCTGTGCTGCCAATGTACATGCCTGGCCGGCGGCGGACCGCCTCCAGCCCTTCCAGGACCTCGATGTCCCGCGCGTCATATCGTTTTGCGTCAATAGTTTGTGCCACTCGGCGTTTCACCTTCCCAAGTCGTCCACGGACAGGCCAAGCTGGCGCGCCCGATCGCGATAGAAGTGCATGGCCGCGAGAACGATTCCCGTCGCGACGAACGTGTTGATAGCGATGGCGGCCATGACGCCCCCGGCGCTACTTGCCATCTGCTGAAGCGCGAACGTCATGCCGGTCGTGATCAGCATTGTGGTCGCGATGAATTGCACTGACTGCCAGAAGTTGCTCCTCACGACGAGGTAGCTTGATCGCAACGCGTCGAACGGGCCGCTACGGTCGACGAACATGGCGTGAATCGAGAAGTAGAAGTGCACGAATCCCCACGCGAATGGAACCAACACGAACACCCAGAGAATCCGCGATCCTCCGAATCCGAAGATCAGCCCGAACGTTGTTACTACAAGGACCGGCATTGAAACGAGTGCCATCAGCCCAACGATGGCCGCCGCCCAACCGGCCAGCCGAAGTGCCATCGCGGTAACAAGCCTGGGGCTTGCCAGATCGCGGAATGTTCCTACTCCCAGGCCCTCGGCGGCAAGCAGCATTCGATACACCACCGACATGAGCAGGCCCGTGACGAGTGCGAGCAGCGCGACGACAGATACCAGCGCCACCGGCGCCGACGAATACGACGCGTGCCAGCCGAACGACGCGAGTCGTTCGCTGCTGAGCGATGGAATGAACGCGGGCATCCTGATCATCGGAGCCTGTAAAGCCGCAAGTTCAGTCACGTCGTACCCCGACATCCAGGACGCGAGCCCGCGCACGTCTAACCAGGCGCCGGTTCGACCAAGCGCGACGCGCTCGATCGGGCCCGTCAGCGGCGTGAGCATGACCCTGGGTGAGAACAGCACCAGCAGTTCAGCGAGCAGCAGCGGGAGCATCACCAGCGGCTTTGCGATCAGAACCGCATAGCCGAGTCCCAGCGTGTCAATCACGCCGGGCGCCGCGGCCTCGACGCTTGCGCCGCCGGACGACGTAGATCGGCTGCCCTGGCCCCAGTTACGCATGTAGCGCCGGCATTATCAGCTCCATCCCAGCTCATCGAGACGATCTTCGCCGATCCCGAAGTGGTGTGCGACCTCGTGGATAACGGTCTGCCTCACCTGCTGGACAATCTCGTCGTGTGACCGACACATTCGCTCGATTGGTCGCTGGAAGATCGTGATCTTATCGGGCATGACGATCGAGTACGACGAACTGTTGCGGTGCGTCAAAGGAATTCCTTCGTACAGTCCCAGCAACGTTCCCCGACTGAGGCCGACGCTGCGCATCTGATCGCGGCTGGGAATGGTCTCAACGGTGACTTCGACGTTATCCATAAGCGTCAACAAGTCTTCCGGAAGGGTGTCCAGCGCCGCGATGACCAACTCTTCAAATTCCTGCTCTGAAAGATGCATACGATGTCGCCCACCTCCGGTTGACAAGACTAGAAGTATACCATTTTCCCCATTCGTACGCGAAAATATCCGGTCGAGTCGCGCGCTCAGACTGCGTGAATCGCAAGTGCCATCATTGCAGCGAGAAGGCCCAGCAACGCCGCCGCGACGGCGTCGGATCCGTACTCCGCAGCCCCGTACAGCGCGATCGCGAGCGCGAATAACCGACGAACACGACCATCCTGCGTTGGCGCGCGTACAGCAGCTTCACGCGAGTCGAGTCCAAACCCAGGCGAAGAGCACCATCGCCAACGTTATGACGACTCCATAGCGCGTACACTGGCGGATCACCGGTCCTTCCTGTCCGGAAAGTCCGCACGTGCTGCAGCCGACGATGACTTTTGCCGGGGGGCCAGCATGCTTCCCAGCGCCTCGCCATTCGTCTGCGCGGCCAGTATGATCGCCGGAGGCACGCCCAGCACCAGTGCGCTGTCGCGCTGCAACGCGCCGATCAGATTGTTCGAGTTCGTGTTGCTGCAGGTTATGAAGCAACCCAGCACACCGATGACTGGCGCGAGCAGCGGGAACGCCGGAACAGCGACATCCGCGATTCCCTGTGCGAGCAGCAGCGTCATCCCGCTCTCCATTATCAGCAACGCCATTCCCGACATCGTCACGATCCCTATGCTCGACGATAGAGCCCCGGAAACGGTGCGAGCTATGGCCATGCGCACCGCGCCGGGCTGAAACTTCCCCGTCTGCCGGTACGCGACGAGCCCGATGATTGCAGCGTACGGCAGCATTGCCCCCGCATGACCGGATGGCTCGATCGATCGATACAAGCGGTCGCGTCGTTGGTCCAGCCGAAGCTTGCCGATGTCGTTGGGAATGAGAGATGCAGGCTGACACGGTCCAGCGCCTCACCGATCCGTGTGACAATACTGCTTCCCACCACGATGAAGATCAGCGTCGCGTAGTTCGGCACGTTGTTCTTCGGTGAGGATGACGCGGTAGGGGTGGGCCATGGCAGAAATTCTCGGGATGGGGGACGATGAAAGCGCGCATCCCATCACGCCGCAGAAACCTTCCACTGGCAGTTCAGCCCTGATTATCCCCTAGATGGCGCCTTCGTCACGGGCGGCAGCTATTTCCTCATCGCCAAAGCCGACCACAATTCTCAGAATTTCCTCGGTGTGCTCACCCAACAATGGAGAGCGTTCTACGTCGGAAGGTGAGTCGGACAATTTGATCGGGTTGCCGACCGTGAGGTACTTGCCGCGGGTCGGGTGATCGACCTCGACTACCGTACCGGTTGCGCGCAAGGACGGCTCCTCCGCCAGTTCCTTCATTGACAGGATCGGCCCGCACGGAATGTTGAGCGGATTGCACCGCGCCATGACCTCGAACTTGTCGAGGGTCTGCGTCCACCCCTCGATGGTGTCGAAGATCTGGGGGATCTTATCGCGCCGTGCGTCGGGAGTGGCGTAGGCGGGATCATCTTTCCACTCTGGCTTGCCGATCAGGTCGCAGACGTTGCCCCACACGGCTGCTTGAGTGATGAAGTAGACGTAGGCGTCGGGATCTGTCTTCCACCCCTTGCACTTGACGATCCATCCCGGCTGACCGCCGCCGGAGTCGTTGCCGGCGCGCGGCGTCGCCGCACCGAACGGGATCCCTTGTCCGTGCTGGCTGTATTCTTGCAGCGGGCCGTGTGCTAGTCGCTGCTGGTCGCGCATCTTCACCCGACACAGATTGAGAACGGCGTCCTGCATGGCAACTTCGACGCGCTGGCCCTTCCCCGTCTGCCCTCGCTGATACAGCGCGGTCACGATACCGAACGCGAGATGAACACCGGTTCCAGAGTCGCCGATCTGCGCGCCCGTGACGAGCGGAGGGCCGTCGAAGAAACCGGTCGTCGACGCAGCCCCGCCCGTGCTTTGCGCGATGTTCTCATACACTTTGCAGTCTTCGTATGGGCCGGGGCCAAAGCCCTTAATCGACGCGTAGATCATGCGCGGATTGATTTCCTGAATCTTTTCCCATGGGAATCCCATCCGATCGATGGCGCCGGGGGCGAAGTTTTCCACCATCACATCGCATTCCTCGATAAGTCTAGCGAAGATCTTCTTGCCGGCCTCGGTCTTGGTATTGAGTGTCATGCTGCGCTTATTGTGATTCAGCATGGTGAAGTACAGGCTGTCCACATCCGGAATGTCACGCAGCTGACTCCGCGTGGCGTCGCCCACGCCGGGAAGTTCGACCTTGATCACGTCCGCGCCAAACCAGGCAAGCAATTGCGTGCAGGTTGGTCCCGATTGAACGTGGGTCATGTCCAGTATCCGGACGCCATTCAGTGCTTTCCCCATGATTCCCCCCTATTCTTCCCTGACCTCGATCGAGTGGTGTTCGGCTATCTTCTGGAGACAACGCTCTGCGGATTGAGGTTGCCGATGCGACCGCTCTCGGTGCCGGCATTCTCGTCAATCACGGCGTTCACCAGTGTCGGCTTGCCGGAGTCCATGGCCGCGTTCACCGCGCGGCTCAGTTCTTCGGATGTCGTCACGTGTGCGCCGACCCCGCCGAACGCGTCCATCATCTTGTCGTAGCGGGCGCCCTTGACGAAAACCGTCGTGGCGACATCCGGGCCACCGGACGGGTTCTCGTCCGTTCCCCGGTAGATTCCGCCGTTATTGAGGACCACAACACAGACCGGCAGGTTGTAGCGGCAGATGGTCTCGATCTCCATGCCTGAGAATCCGAACGCGCTATCGCCTTCCACGGCGAGCACGGGTTTGCCGGTCTCCACGGCGGCCGCAATGGCGTAGCCCATGCCGACGCCCATGACGCCCCAGGTGCCCACGTCCAGCCGTTTGCGCGGCTGGTACATGTCGATGATGCTGCGCGCGAAATCGAGGGTATTGGCCCCCTCGTTGACGAGGATCGCGTCGGGCCGCTCCTTGACGATGGTGCGCAATGCGCCGAGTGCTCCGTGGAAGTCCATCGGCACATTCTTGTTCTGCAACCGGGGCGCCATCCGGGCCACGTTGCTTTCGACTTTGTCCCCGACCTCCGCGATCCACTCGGCAGGCGGCAGCGTCCAGTTCTTCTTCATGCGCTCCAGCAGCGCCGAGACACAGGAGCCGATGTCGCCCACCAGGGGGGCGGCTATCTCGACGTTGCTATCCATCTCCCGGGGTTCGATGTCGATCTGCACGAACTTCTTTGGTTGATCACCCCAGGTTTTGCCCTTGCCATGTGAGAGAAGCCAGTTGAGCCGCGCCCCGATGAGCATCACAACGTCGGACTCGTTCAGCACCAGCGAACGGGCCGCTGCTGCCGATTGTGGATGAGTGTCGGGCAACAGCCCCTTGGCCATGCTCATGGGCAGGTAGGGGATGCCGCTCGTCTCCACGAGCCCGCGGATCTCGTCATCGGCCTGGGCATAGGCCGCCCCTTTGCCGAGGATGATCAGAGGCCGTTTGGCGCTCTTGAGCACATCGAGGGCTCGCTCGACCGCGTCCGGAGCAGGCAACTGACGCGGAGCGGCATCGATGACCTCAACCAGTGAGTTGGCCCCCTCTGTCGCGTCCATGGTCTGACCCAGGAGCTTCCCCGGCAGATCGAGATAGACGCCGCCCGGGCGGCCGGACACGGCAGCGCGAACGGCACGCGCGATCCCGATGCCGATGTCTTCGGCGTGGAGGATGCGGTAGGCAGCCTTGCAGTGCGGCCTCGCGATGGCCAGCTGGTCCATCTCTTCATAATCGCCCTGCTGCAGATCAACGATCTCGCGCTCCGACGAGCCGCTCATCAGTATCATCGGGAAGCAGTTGCTCGTGGCGTGAGCCAGGGCGGTCAGACCATTGAGGAAACCCGGCGCCGAGACGGTCATGCATACACCGGGCTTCTTCGTGAGAAAGCCAGCAATTGCCGCGGCATAGCCTGCGCTCTGTTCGTGCCGGAACGAGAGGACCCGCATCCCGGCAGCCTGCATGAAGCGGCCGAGATCCGTGATCGGGATGCCGGGCACGTTGTAGATCGTGTCAATTCCGTTGAGCTTCAGCGCATCGATGACGAGGTGAAAACCGTCCGTCAGCTCGCCAGCTTCAGCTGGCCTATCAGCCCGTGATTGCGTTGCTGTGTCAGCCATTTCCCTCTCCCTGCGATCTTCGTCGGATCGAACACAGGTGCTCTCCCATGCGTCGTCAACCCGGAGCAGCGTTGAGTGGTTCTTAGTCCAGGTAGGTCACGTTCCTTTCGACATGTGCCGCGAGACCCAGCGTGTGTTCGCGCGTCAAACGCTCGGCCAGATCGGCGTCACGGTCCCCCAGCGCCCTGATGATGTTCATGTGATCGATGATCGAGCGTTGGACACGGTTATCCTCGCCGATGGTCCGCGCCCGGATCGCTCGCATGTGGATGAACAAGGTTTCCGTCATCGACTCCATCAATTGTGACTTGCTGAGCCGGATGATCGACTGGTGGAAACGGATATTCATAGCGGAGTACTCATCAATATTGGCTCGCGCCGTATCGTCCTCGATGGTCGCGAACAGCGCTCTCAGGCTGGCGATTTCCTCGTCCGTCGCCTTTTCGGTGATCAGTCGGGCGGCCATGCTTTCGAGCGCGGCCCAGACGGTGATCAGCTCGAGAATCTCGGACTTTTTCTTGCGAGCGACAAAGACACCGCGCCGCGGCACGACGCGGACCAGTCCTTCCTGTTCGAGCCGCGCTATGGCCTCCCGAACGGGCGTACGGCTGACGCCGAGGTCTTTGCAGAGCTGCCGCTCATCGAGGCGTGGCTCATCCGGACCTTCATAGATGTTCATGCCTGCGATGGTTTCCTTCAGCGCATCATAGACTCGGTCCTTGAGGCTGAAGGTGAGGTCAATCGGCTGAACCGCGAGCCGAACTGTCGACACTGGGAGTTTCCTGCCATACGATCAGAAAACGCGCCGAGAGCGTGAGACCGAATCCTGGTATACATTATACATACCAACTGCTTCAACAATTTAGGACCAGATATCAATGCCACCGTGTCTGCCGCGTCCCGTTCTACCATTTACGGGCGGCGAATGAGCCCGGAGTCAGGGCGCCGGCCAGCAGCGCTCCCTTCGGCGATTCGATCTGCGCGCGGAATCCCTGATAGGTGAGCCTCAGGCCGCCGTGGGAATGACGAAGGCGACGTTGGTCTTTTCCTCCGGCTGGAAGAGTTCCGCCTGCGTGGCCAACGCGATGTCCCGCTAGATCAGCCCTGCCTGTCTCGCCCAGCGATACTTCGCTCCGAGGACCGCGACCGGCTTCTCGGTCGTGTACGGATAGGCGAGCACGCGGTGTTGCATTAGATGACGGCAGGCGTCCTCAACCTCGACATCGCCGACCAGCGACGCGACAACCGGCTTGTTGACACCCCGATCGCGCGCCGCCTCGATCTCCTCGCTGAGCAGGGTCGCGAACGTCATCGGCGGCGTGATGATTGTGTGCCAGTAACCCAGTATCAGGGCATGCACGCGGTCGTCATCCAGCGCCAACCTGAGCGTTTGCCGATAGGTCGAGGGCGGTTCGCCGCCGGTGATGTCGACCGGATTACCCGACGCGCCAAAAGGCGGGATGTATTCGCGGAACGCGGCGTCCAGATCGGGCGGCATCATCATCAGTTGCAGGCCGTTGTCAACGCACGCGTCGGCCAGCAGCACGCCGGAGCCGCCCGCGCCGGTGATAATCAGCACGTTCTCGCCGGCAGGCGTCGGCAACACCTCCAGCCCGCGCGCGAACTCCAGCATGTCGTTGAGGCTGAGCGCGCGAATCACTCCACTCTGCCGCAGGACCGCGTCGTAGATCTGGTCGTTGCCGGCCAGCGCGCCGGTGTGCGACTTGGCGGCTCTCGCTCCCATGGAAGTCCGGCCCGCCTTGAGGACGACGATCGGCTTATGCTTCGAGACGCGTCGGGCGACCTCCGCGAACGACCGGCCATCCTTCAGGTCCTCGACGTGCATCGCGATCACCTGCGTGTTGTCGTCCTGCTCGAAGAACGTCAGCAGGTCATCCTCGTCGATGTCAGCCTTGTTGCCGAGTCCGACGATCGCCGAGACGCCCATCTCGTTCGAGCGGCTGAAGCCGATGATCGCCATCCCAACGCCGCCACTTTGCGAGGAGAGAGCGACCTTGCCGCGTTCGTTGTACGGAGTGCAGAACGTCGCGCACAGGTTTGCCGGCGTGTAGTAGAAGCCATAAATGTTCGGCCCCATCAGGCGCACGTTGTGCTCGCGGGCGACTCTCAGGACCTCGTCCTGCAACTCGACCTCGCCAATCTCGGCGAAGCCGGACGGGATCAGGACCGCGCCGGGGATCTCCTTCTGGCCGACCTCCGCCAGCACTCCGGCAACGAACTTGGCCGGAATGCAGAAGACGGCGACATCGATCTCACCAGGGACTTCCAGAACGCTCTTGTAGCAGCGCCGGCCCAGGATCTCCTCCGCACGTGGGTGAATTGGGTAGATCTCGCCCGCGTAGCCGCCGTTGATCAGGTTCTTCATCACTGAATTGCCGATCTTGCCGTCTTCCGGCGAGGCGCCGATGACGGCAATCGCGGCAGGCTGCATGATGCGGCGCATCGCGCCCAGAATCTCGTCCTGCGCTGGCCGGAAGCGCGCTGGCGCTGGCGCGAAATCGACGATGATTCGCGCGTCGACGGCGACAGCGCCGGACTCGCTGGCAAAGACCGGGTTCAGGTCGAGCTCATGGATCTCGGGGAAGTCAGCTACCAGTTGGGACACGTTCTCGACCAGCCCGGCCAGCACGTCCAGGTCGGCGCCCGGCATCCCGCGCACGCCGCTCAGGACGGCCCCGCCGCGCAGGTCGTCGAACATCGACCGTGCCTCGTCGCGGCTGACCGGAGCGAGCCGGAACGTGACATCGCGCAGCACCTCGACGAGCACACCGCCAAGACCGACCGCGACCAGCTTCCCGAAGCTCGGATCGCTCACCGCGCCGACGATGATCTGATGGGCGGCGGGAACCATCTGCTGAACCTGAACACCGTCTATGCTGGCGTCGGGGTTGTAGGATTTCGCGTTAGCGATGATCTCCTCATACGCCTGCCCCACCGCGTCATCAGAGTCGAGATCCGTGACGACCCCACCAGCGTCGGTTTTATGTAGGATGTCCGCGGACGCGATCTTCAGCACAACAGGATGACCGAGATCCCGCGCCAGCTGCTTCGCCTCGGCTGCCGACTGCGCCAGCCCTTCGCCGGGTGTCGTAATGTCATACGCCTGGCAGACGCTGCGGGCCTCCTCAGCCGTCAGCGACGTGCGCCCGTCAACGCGGACCTGATCAAGGACGGTCCGCACCGCAGTCTGGTCGTAGCTCATGCAGATCCCTTCCGCGCGTGGTGCCAGCGTGCGCGCAACGCGCAATTGGAGGCGAAGTTCGGAAGATGTCCGGAACCTGCTGAGGAGCGATTCTGGAAAACTGGCGCGTTGCCTTCCTGCCCCGATCCCTGGTTCAGGCTGCTGGTATCTTAGAACAGCGCCACACATCGCGCAATTTCAGATCCCGGAGGACGGCTTATGTCACTCTCGCTCATCCTGCATCGCTGCTTCGAGCATCGCGCGGCCGATCGGCAACGCCGTCTGCGAGCCCGGACCACCGCGCTCGACGATGACGGTTACGACCAGCCTGCGATCGCCATCTTCGGCGAAGCCGGTAAACCACGAATGTGGCTCGCCCTCGTCCAGCTCTGCGGTCCCCGTCTTCCCGCCGACGACGACTCCGTCAATTGCGGCTCCCGTCGAATACCCGTACTCAACCGTGGCTATCAACAGCTCGCGCATCGCCGAGGCGGTGTCGGCGGACATGACGCGCCGCCAGCGATTGTTGCCGAACGTCGTCAGCACGTCCCCCTCCTCGTCGATCACCTGATGCACGACGAACGGCTGCATGATCTCGCCTCCATTGACGACAGCCGAAAGCACCAGCGCCATCTGCAATGGCGTACTGAGAATCTGGCCCTGCCCGTACCCGGTGTCGGCTAACAACGTCAGGCTGTTCAACGCGTCGCGCGACCCCGCGATCTGGCTCTCACTGGTGTCAATGTCAAACGGAACGGCGTCGCCGAATCCGAAGCGGGAAGCATAGTCCCAAATCGCATCACCCCGGAGCTGGAGTCCGATCTGCGCAAACACGACATTCAGCGACCATGCGTACGCCTGTTCGAGGGTGAAGTCCACTTGCGACGGATCGGGCCGATTCGGCTCCTCGATAATGCGGCCCTCGACTTCCAGCAGACCTTCATCGCGGAAAATCGTGCCAGTCGTGGCTATCCCCTGATCCAGCAACGCGGACGCGGTAACCGTCTTGAACGTCGAGCCAGGGTTATACAGCCCCTGTGTGGGACGAAAAACGAGCGGAGCATTCGGATCGGCGATCAACTCCTGCCAGTAGGCATGTATCGCCGCCAATTCCACGGCATCCTGCTGTCCAAGGTTGGCGTAGAGACGATTGGGGTCAAACACCGGCGCTCCAGCCATCGCTGTGACCGCGCCGGTTGAAGCATCCATCAGAATCACCGCGCCAGGTCGTCCGTCGAGCAGATCGACCGCGCGCTGCTGAAGTCGAGCGTCGATGGTCAGAGACAGATTGTAGCCCGCGCTCTCCGCGTTCAGGATTCCGTCCAGCCACTCAGCAATCGGGTTGCCGCCCCGTGCACCCGACAGGTAATCATCAAACTCACGCTCGATGTTCGATGAGCCAAACAACGAAGGGGAGAAGTAGCCGATCAGCGGGGCGGTCGCCAGCACTGGGTATCTGCGCTCGTACGTTCCGTCGTCCCTCAGCACCGTGTCCGCGAGCACGACGCCGTTCGTGTCGAAGATCCGTCCGCGCCGCGCCTCCAACGACGCGAGGCGCGCTCGAGGATTCGCGATGAATTCGCCGTCCGCTGTCTCCTCCACGCGGCTGGAGATGCGGGCACTTTCGACGATCTGTATGCGCACCAACTGCACCGAGACCAGAGCGAATCCGACCAGAACGATCGTCGCCCAGCGCAGCAGGGTACGGTTGTACAGCGGGAGAGATCGCGTCGAGCTCGGCCACCAGCTTACGGTGAACAGCGCGCCGGATACGCCAAGGCACACGAGCCACGTTCGGTCTGCTGATTCGCCGGTTCCGGTGAAGCCGAACGCGAGCACGATCAACGCGGCCAGAAACGCTGAAGCCCGTATGAACGTCGACATCAGCGCGCCAGGTCCGGATCAGATATCCGCATGAGCAGCCCAACCATCAGAAAGTTTGTGATCAGTGAGCTGCCGCCCGCGCTGATGAACGGGAGCGTGATGCCGGTGAGCGGGATCAATCGCACGACCCCGGCGACAATGATTAAGGATTGCAGCGCAAACACGGTCGTCAATCCCACCGCGAGGAACTGCCCGAATGTGTCCCGCGCGCGCAATGATATGAAGAAACCTCGAAAGGCCAGCAGCAAGAACAGGAGCAGCACGACTACAGCGCCCAGCAACCCCAGTTCCTCGCCGATCGCCGAGAACACATAGTCGCTGTGCACCTCCGGGATGAATGTCGGGTTCCCTTGCGCCAGTCCGGTCCCGAAAAATTGTCCAGTTGCCAATGCGTACTCTGACTGCACTCCCTGATATCCGGCGTCAAGTGGGTCCTGCCATGGGTCGAGCCAGTTCGACACACGCACTGTGATGCGCGGAAAAAGCTGAAGCGCCGCGTAGACACCAATCCCGAAGCACGCAAGTCCGGTCACGACGTACAGGAGTCGCCCGCTGGCCAGATACAGCATCGCTAGAAACACGCCGAAGAACAGCATCGCAGTGCCCAGGTCATTCTGAAGCACCACAATCAACAATGAGAAGGCCCACATGAGCACCATCGGCATCAGGTACGGAATCGGCGGGAGATTGAACGGACCAACCCGGTAATTCGAGACGATCAGCTCACGATTCTCGGCAAGGTACGCCGCAAGGAATACGACCATGGCCACTTTGGCCGGCTCGGATGGCTGGATGCTGAACGGACCAACCTCAATCCACAGCTTCGCGCCGTTGAGCTCTGTGCCGATAACCATCGTGACGGCCATCATCGCCAGCCCCAGCAGCGCCCAGGTGTACTTGTACCGTCGCAGCCAGCCGATCTGGCGGACGAACGTACAGACGCACAGCAGCAGCGACAGCCCGATAGCGAGGTAAATCAGCTGATTGCGGGCGAGATTGCGAAACGCGTGGTCAGCTTCCGTCAAGTCGGGCGCGAGACGCTGAATCATCAGCAACCCGAGACCCGCGAGCGCCACGACTATCGGGAAGATCACCTGATCGCCTCGGAATTGGTTGGCGCTCAGCCACAAGGAGATCCCGAACACGGCTACCATGAACGCGAGCGATACCCAGATGTCGCGCCAGTCCCAATTCAGATCGCGAGTAGACGCGAGAAAGATCGTTAACAGCCCGACGACCGTCATCACCGACGGCACAACGAGCAGCTGCAGTTCGGTGAAACGGACGCGGCCCACCAGTGCGCCCACCCAGGCTGTCACCAATACCTCGACGCAATGGGATCGAGCCGTTTGCGCGTGTCCCTTCCGATGGTTTCCGTATTCGTTACGATCGCGCCCTCAAGCGCGGATGCACAACCGCTGGCACAGACGTGCGACGGCCGCTGAGCCAGGGTCATGATGATCGTCTGCACAGCGTCTGTCATCACGGCGAGGTTCTCGAGCACCCCTTGCACATTGACCGGACCCTCCTGCGCGTGCCACACATCATAGTCGGTGACCATTGCCAGGCACGCGTAGCAGAGTTCTGCCTCTCGCGCCAGGCGCGCCTCAGGCAGCGCCGTCATTCCGACGATGCTGGCGCCCCAGGCGCGAAACAGTTTCGACTCCGCGCGCGTCGAGAATTGTGGTCCCTCGATACAAACGTATGTCCCGCCCGTGCTGACCGACAGGCCACCTGCCATCGCGCAGTCAGCCAGCCAACACGACAGCTCGGGACAGAACGGATCGGCCAGCGACACATGTGCCACCGCGCCATCGCCGAAAAAGCTGCGGCGTCGTCCGACAGTTCGATCGATGGTCTGGTCCGGCACGACGAACGATCGGGGCTTGAGACGCTCTCGCAGGCTACCAACCGCGCTGATCGACACCAGGCGCGTCACGCCGACCATTTTCATGGCACACACGTTGGCGGCATACGGTATCTCAGAGGGCGCCAGCCGATGTCCGACATCGTGGCGGCTCAGGAACGCGATGTCGTTGCCAGCGATTCGGCCGGAAACGATCGAATCGGACGGCAGCCCGAACGGCGTGGCAACGTGATGGCGTTCGACGTGCTCGATCGCCGGAAGGGCATACAATCCGCTGCCGCCAATAATTCCGAGCATCTACGCTCCTGTCGTGTTTCAATGCATGCCATGGTTCGTAGTGTACAGAACTCTGGACCGGTCACATTTTCCCGTCTTGGTAACGTCACGTCCAAGATAACGTCCTATCAGAAACATGACATCGGATGCCGCTCGCGCTCAGCGGTTGAGAGCTGGCACGCATGCTCCTGATAAGTAACGACCGAGCGCGACGCACTCTCAGTTGGTCTGCGTTCGTCATCGCGTGCCTCAGTTACGTGTGCCTCGGATGGGCCGAGCAGGGCACGCGTGGCGTCGGTATGGTCGAACCTCCCACGTCTCCCCTGCCGTTTAATCGACACAGCGTGTTGGGGCTCGATCTGCGCCAGCATTCATCACTGTCGGCGTATCAATGGCTCACGACCGACAACAGCCAGGCCCCGGGCCTTATCGTAATTCCCGTAGACGCCGACGTCGTCCGGGCCCTCGGACAGGCAGACGTCCAGGATGCCGCATTGGCCGCGCTGGATTCACTCGTCGAGGCGGGGGTAGGCTCCCCGCTTGCCGCGTGCCTCAGGCGGCCGGATGCGGTGACGGACGCTGTCGAGACCGCTGCAATTGCCGTCGAAGCATTGATCGAACGCTACCCGGACGCGATCGCCTACGTGTTCGCCTGCAATCATGCGTCCGAGCCGGAGTGGCAGGCAGCTGTGGCGGAAGCCATGGGGAACATCAACCCCCGCGCGGCCGGCGTCGCGGCGACTCTGTTCCCCGTATCGTCGGGAGCGCCGTTGACGCTGATCGACACGCGCGATCCCGACGACATCCTGACGGAGATCGAATCCGGCGAAGCGGCGAAAGGTTACGTGGCCGTTTCGCTGCAGATCGACGCTCCGGTCGCGCCAGCCGTACTCCAGGACGCGCGGCGCGCAATCATGGAGACGTCGCACGTTGCCATTGTGCTTATCAGGCCCACCCCGGATGTCAATGTCGATTCGACGACCGCCGCGATTGCAGCCGTGTCCGGGCACTCGGATGGCCTGCTGATCGGATTCTCGAACGCCACGCTCGAGAGCGTCGAACGTCTCGGCGAATGGGAGACGGTGCGCGTCGGCACGGTCACCTACCTGCGAGTGACGACGGCGTCGGCAACGCTCACGTTCGACTTCGTTGGCACGGACATGTATCTGCTCGGCGTCCGTTCCCCGAACGCGGGCATCGTCCATGCCTGGATCGATCCGCCAGCGACAGGCCTGTCCCCGCACCCTGATGTCTCGTACGACCTCGGCGCGACGCAAGCGCGCGACACCGCGCATCCGCTGTTCACCGGCCTATCCGCGTCGCGGCATACCCTCGTTCTCGTCGCGAACAACGACGACGGGTCCAACGTGATGATCTCCGGCTTCTTCGTAACCGGCAGCCCGGTGTTGACATGGACCGGGAGACTCGCCGCTGCCAGCCTGTTGCTGATCGCAACCGCGGCGCTTGCGGAGCGTTGCGCGTCAACTATCTCCACGATTCGTAGGACATCCGGGCCACGCGCCGTGGATAGATGGGACCACCCGCGTGGGTTTACCAGGCAACGCTGAACAGCGCCTGGCAGTCGTATCCTCGCTGGGAGCCACGCTGTTGCTTGCGGGAATCGGCGCGGTGACGTCATCCACCGTAGCGCTGTCGATGGCCGTCGCCGGTTGCATGATGATCGCGGCGCTGTCGCCACTGGGCGCGCTGGGCGCCGTGGTGGCAACGCTCCCGTGGTTTTACCAGCCGATCGCCATCGGTCAGCAGGAGTTCGCTATCTCCGAGCTGCTGCTCGTGTCAGCTGCGGCCGGCACATCACTCAGAATCGGCTGGGAGCTGTTGACACGCCGTAGATCGATCAGCGATGCGGTTGCCGCCTTGCTCGCGGCCGGTTCGACGCGCATCGCGCTCATTCTTGGCGCGCTGTCAGCCGTCGGCCTTTGGCTTGCTCTGCATCCGTTTGATCCCCTTCATCGCGACGACAGCCTGCGCGAATGGCGCTGGGTTCTGGCCGAACCGCTCGCATTCGTGGTGCTTCTTGGTGTGGTTGCGACGAGCGGATCGGCGCGACGGCTCCTTGCCCTCATGCTTATCGGCGGAGTCAGCGTCGCGGCCGCTCAAGGGTTTCTGGACATCCTGGGCAATGGCGGGCTCGCGGTTGAGGGCGTCACGCGCATCTCTGGCCCGTTTCCGCATCCCAATGCGCTGGGTCTCATGACGACACGCGCCATCGCCCTGGCAATCGCGTGGATGGCGTTAGATGGCGCCGTGCGGCGCGCACTCGCCGTGCCGACGGCCATCGGCGTGATGGCCGTTCTCGCAACGTTTTCTCGGGGGGCGTGGGCTAGCCTCACCGTGGCTGTGCTGTTAAGCGCCAGCCATCTCGGGACGTGGTCTCGCCGCATAGTCTTGGCCGGGCCGGTCGCTGTCGTATTCGTCGCGATGGTGCTGGCGAGCGATCGCATGCGCAGCCTGTTCGGTGGCGGCAGCGGTTCTCTGCGGCTCTCGCTGTGGCGATCCGCAACTGAGATGATTCGCGACCGCCCCCTGCTTGGTTACGGTCCGGATCAATTCCTCTACGCGTACCTGCCCCGGTACGTTGAGCCGGTGGCCTGGAACGAAAGGTTCAGCTCGCACGCGCACAATCTCATTCTCGACTTCTGGATTCGCCTCGGTATAATCGGGTGCGCGTTCGTCATCGGCGCGGCAGTGGTGTGCCTGGTTGCATTGGTCGGAGTCGTGCGCCGGCCGCGGACCGACGATGCGCTCGCGTCGGCAGCGGTCATCGCCCTCGCCGCGATCCTGGCCCATGGGCTCATTGACGACGCATATTTTTCGCACGAATTGGCGATGAGCGGTTGGTTGCTCGCCTGGCTCGCGGTTCAGCCCGGTTGCGACGGCGCCGTGGAGGGAGCTCGGAACGGTGCGCGTCCTCGTCTCTGGCGGCGCGGGTTTCATTGGGTCACACCTTTGCGACAGCCTGCTCGCCGACGGCCATGACGTTGTTGCCGTCGACAATTTCATCACCGGCCGGCCGATCAACATTGGCCATCTTGATGTCCATCCGAGGTTTTCGCTGGTCCGCCGGGACATCGTCAATGGCGTTGATGTCAAGGTGGATCAGATCTATCATCTCGCGAGCCCTGCCAGCCCCGTTGGCTATATGCGCCATCCAATCGAGACTCACCTCACCAACTCGACCGGGACTCACAACATGTTGAAGCTCGCCCGCCGCTACGGCGCGCGACTGCTGTACACGTCGACGAGCGAAGCGTATGGGAATCCGATCGTTCATCCGCAGCCGGAAACGTACTTTGGCAACGTAAACCCCGTCGGACCCCGATCCTGTTATGACGAGAGCAAACGTTTTGGTGAATCAATCACAATGGAATACGTCAGGCAGTTCGGCCTCGACGCCCGGATCATACGCATTTTCAACACGTATGGGCCGCGCACGGACCCGGTCGATGGACGCGTCATCCCGAACTTCATCTCCTCGGCGCAGCGCGGGGAGCCGCTCGTGATCTACGGCGACGGCTCGCAAACGCGGTCGTTATGTTATGTTTCCGATCTGGTGCGCGGCATCCGACTGGCAATGGACGCTCCGGAAACGACCGGGCAGGTGATCAACCTGGGAAATCCGGACGAACGCACGATCCTCGACCTGGCCCAACTCGTTAACGAGTTCTGCGGTTCGAGCGCGGGTGTGCGCTTCGTCGTTGCCCGGCAGGACGATCCAGAGCGACGGTGTCCTGACATCACCAAGGCCCGGACTCTCCTCGGCTGGTCGCCGGCAGTAGACCTCGAAGAAGGGCTGCGCGAGACGATCGAATTCTTTCGAGATGTTGAGTGCACCGGCGCGTGAGTTCCTGGTCGCCGGGCGCCTGGGCTGATTCACGCCACGGCGCATGGTTTTCCGCCATCGCCGTGGCGATCCCGGTGGGGTGGGTTCTCGCTTCGTCGCAGCCGCGCGTCATAATCGCGATTGCCGGAGCGATCGTGCTCGCGCTCCTGACGTTGCGATGGCCGATCGTTGCCGGCGTCGCCGTCGTCGCGAGCGTCCCGGTGCAGCAGGTTGGGGCAGTCGGGCCGCTAACGGCCACGCGTGCGCTCGTTCTGCTTGCGGTCGCCGTGACGGTGCTGTACGCCCTTACACGCGGGCGCCCGCTCGTCGTGACGCGGCTAGCCCTTCCGTTCGCGGCGCTCATCGGCTGGATGACGGTCGTGGCTGGCAACGCGAGCAATGTCGATCTCGCGGTAGACGAAATTCTGCGCTGGACGATTGCGTTCATAGCGTTCCTGATCCTACTGCAGCTCCTGGTGGGCGCGACGAATAGCGAGCTTGTTGCCTCCGTCGCCGCGATCAGCGTCGTCGCGGCATTGCAGGCCTCGCTGGGCATCCTGCAATCGCTGTTCGCCCTCGGTCCCGCGAGCTTTGAGGTCGCCGGCAATCTGTCACGGGGCTACGGAACATTCGGACGGCCTAACACGTACGCGGGTTATCTGGAAATGGCGCTGTTTCCGACACTGTGGCTAGGCGTTCACCAGGTTCAGGCGATTCGGCAGCGCCTGTCCATCTATCGATTCGACCGCTTACGAGGAGCCGTTGCGAGCCGCGACAACCGACGTCTGCTGGCCGGCGACGTACTGACCGCGGCAATCCTGATGGGAAGCGCTGGGATTGTCGCGGCGGGAATTCTCACGAGCTTCTCGCGTGGCGCGTGGCTCGGCGTTGCGTTTGGGCTCGTTGTCAGTGCCGGGGTTGCGTTTCGCAAGTCGAAGTTCCGCTTCCTGGCGGCGGCTCCAATTGTGGTCCTGATCGCGGTCGTGGTCGGCGGCGGTCTGGCTCCAGCCGTGATCTCAGAGCGCGTGCTGTCGGTCATCGAGGATAGCCGGCCGTTCGACGCCACGTCGATAAAGATTACCGATGACAACTTCGCCGCCGTTGAGCGCATGGCTCACTGGCAGGCCGGCTGGCACATGTTTCGGGATCATCCAATCACTGGCGTGGGTCCTGGCAACTACAACGCGCGTTATGCCGACTACTTTGTGCGCTCCGAGTTCCGGACATCGCAGGGCCACGCTCACAACTTCTACATCCACAGTCTGGCGGAAACAGGGGTCGTCGGCCTCGCCCTGTATCTCGTGCTGATCGCGTCGGCTCTCGGGCTTAGTGTGTATGTCGCGGTTGTGTCGATCGGCTTGCCGCGCGCACTGGCGCTCGGAGGGGTTGGAACGACTGTCGCTGTCATCGTGCACAACGTCTTTGAGAACCTCCATGTGCTCAACCTGGGAATCCAGCTCGGCGCTGCCTGGGCGCTGACTATTGCTGCGCATCGTTTGCTGCTCGCTAATCGGGCTGCCCACCGGCGTGCTATGGAATGCGGGCCGCTGTGAGCGCCGAACGCGCCGTTCGGGACAGTGTCCCCGCAAGCATGGGGCCGGACGCTGACGCCGCGAGCATCAGTCGCAACGGTGACGGCCCGGACCGGCCGATCTCAATCGGCGAGCGGCTTCGGTCGCCGCAGACGATTATCTCTTTTCTCGTTGCCTTCGCGCTTATCTTTTTCATCTTTCGCCAACTCGACATCAACTTCGGCGATGTATGGCTTCAGATTCGACACGCGCAGCCCGCCTACCTGTTCCTTGCCTTCGCAATTTACTACGGCGCCTTCCTCCTTCGTTCGACGCGCTGGCGGCTCCTGCTGGCGAACGCGGGCATCAGCAAGGGCGCCGGATTCAACGTTCCCGGCACGTGGGGCCTTTCCGAGATCTACGTCCTGTCATGGTTCGCGAACTGTGTCGTGCCTGCCAAGCTCGGTGACGCATACCGCGGCTACCTGCTCAAGAAGAACGCCGGACCATCCTTCAGCCGCACGCTTGGAACTATTCTGGCTGAGCGCCTGCTCGACATCATCGCGCTCGTTACCCTTATGGTCGTGTCTGGGCTGTTTGTGTTTCACGGCAGCGTGCCCCCGTCGCTTCGCTGGTGGTTTGGGGCAGGAGCGGCACTCGTCGCGATCGGACTGTGCGGCTTCTTCGCGCTTCTGACAATGAGCCATAGAATCCAGTACGCCATTCCCGCCCGGTTCCGTCCCTACTATCACCGGCTATCGGAGGGCATCGTCACCTCATTCGCTCGCAAAGGATTCCTCACAGTGGCGTCACTGACCGCACTGATCTGGGCGATGGAGGGAGCCCGCGTCTACTTCATCGCCCGTGCGCTGGGCGTCGAGCTATCCCTGCCGGCCAGCATATTCATCGCGCTGCTCGCTAGCCTCCTGACGACATTTCCGCTTACGCCTGCGGGTTTCGGAGTGGTTGAAGGAGGCACGGTGCTGGCGCTTAAGCTGTTCGGGATCAGCGCCTCGGGCGCGACCGCGGTGGCGCTCATTGACCGCGGCATCGCCAGCTACAGCGTCGTGCTCATCGGCGGAGCCCTGTACTTCGTCAGCAAGCGCAAGTAACCACGATGCGTGTCGGATACGACGCGACGCCGGCTGCCTGCCAGCACGCGGGCGTGGGCCGTTACGCGCGCGAGCTGCTCCGAGAGATGGTCGCGATCGCGCCCGACGAGGAGTTCGTCCTGCTCTGCTCCGCGAACGCGGAACGCGCAGCGGCGCTGCTGAGATATCTCCCGCCCGGCGCTATCCGGCGTCTCAGCCGCACGCCGCTTGGAGATCGCGCGATGACGGCTACCTGGCAACGATTGCGTATGCCCATTCCCGTCGAACGATTTACCGGACATCTGGATGTCTTTCACGGGACCGACTTCGTTGTCCCGCCGTCACACTGCCCACGGGTCGTCACGATCCACGATTTGTCATACGTGCTTGCGCCCCAGTACGGTGACCCACGACTGGTGTCGTACCTTCAGGAGGCGGCAGTTCGCGCAATTCGCGGAGCCGACAGGGTCATCACTGTGTCGGCGGCGGTGGCGGCGGAGGCAGGCGCCGTGTACCCATGGGCACGTTCGAAGATCGTCGCAATACCCAACGGGGTCCGAGCTCCTGAGTCAGTACGGCCCGCGGTTGAGGCCGGACCTCCGACGCTGCTGTGCGTCGGAACCATCGAGCCCCGAAAGAATCACCTGACCCTGCTTGCCGCGCTAAACCTCGTCAGGGAAGCATCGCCGGACGCGCGTCTGGTTATTGCGGGCAGGGTCGGCTGGCAGGCGACAGACATCGAAGCGAGGCTTCAGGCGGCGGTCGCGACTGGCGCAGTGGAATTGGTTCTGGCGCCGACGGACGACGAGCTTGAGACGCTGCTCGCCAGCGCCACCATGGCCATATACCCGTCGTTCTACGAGGGATTCGGGCTTCCCGTGCTTGAGGCGATGGCCCGTGGCGTGCCCGTGATCGCAAGCGACATTCCGGCCCATCGGGAGGTCGCAGGAAACGCCGCGCTGCTGGTCGCGCCCACCGATGTCGAACGATTAGCGGCGGCGATTACGGCGCTGGTGGACGACTCTGCTACGCTCAACCGCATGTCGGCGGCAGGAGTCATGAGAGCGAAACAATTCAGCTGGACCGAAACGGCCCGTCGAACCCTTCGGGTCTATCGAACCGTGGTTGAAGAGCGAACGGCGGGCTTGATGTGAATCCTGACAGCGGAACCAGGAGGACCCCACCCAAAGGATTGCTCGACCGGCGCCCGAAACTGGGCATCTTTCTGGTCGCGGGAATTTTCTACGTCATCCTCTTCGGCATGTGCGCGTTCGTCGCCGTTCTGATCTGGGCGTGATGACGTGATCGCGGACGCGGTCACCTCCCCCGTCGCGATCGCCCTGCTGGTCGCCGTGTCCGTCATCGCCTGGGTCATGAGCTATCTGTTGTTGAATCGCATGACATCTGCGCGAACCAGCGCCGCAGCGGCCGGCGACGATATCGTCAAACGTGTGCTGCGCAACAGCGCGATTCCGATCGTTTCCCAGCTGTGCGTCAGGTTCGTCGATCTCGGCGTGGCAATTGTGCTTCTCCGCCTTCTGGGGCCGGAAGGGAACGGCCGCTATGCGTTGGCGGTCGTGGTATGGCTGTACGTGAAGACGGTCTCTGACTTCGGCCTCAGCCTGCTTGCGACGAGGGACATCGCGCGCGACCACGCTCAGACTGGACGACTGGTTGGCGCGACGACACTTCTTCGACTCATCATCCTGGGATTCGCTGCCGTCCCGGTCGGCGTGTATGTCGGCGCCGGAATCTGGCGCGGAACGCTTGCGGATGAGAGCGCCCTGGCCATCACGATCCTGTACCTGTCGATCGCGCCATCGAGCTTCAGCGAGGCTGCGAACGCCGCGCTCAACGGACATGAGCGCATGGATGTTGCGGCGCTGATCAACATCGGCGTAAGCCTGATCAGAGCGCCACTTGTCGTCGTCCTGGCCGCGACTGAGCTCGGAGTCGCTGGAGTCGCGCTCGCGGCGCTTGCTGCAGCCGCGATCTCAGCTGATCTTTTCCGCCGTGGGCTGCGGAGGACGACCGGACACTCGACGATCTGGCAACTGCGAACCGAGACTGGGCTTCGCCTCGCGCGGGCGAGCTGGCCGCTGCTCGTCAACGCGCTCCTCATCAACCTCTTCTTCAGGGTCGATGTCTTCATCGTGCAGGCATTTCGCGGAGACGCGGCCCTCGGTGTGTACGACGCCGCGTACAAGGTCATCAACCTTGTGACGATCCTCCCGGCGTATGTGACGCTCGCCATCTTCCCGGCCATGGCAGCGCGTGGCGACGACCCCGCGGCGTTGGGGCGTGCCCAGGGGATGGCGACATATTTGTTGGTCTGGGCAGCATGGGGAATCGTCGCCGCCGTTTCGGCGGGCGCGGGCACTGCCATCCGGGTACTCGCGGGATCCGCGTATCTTCCCGAGGCCGCGACGCTTCTGCGCATCCTTATCTGGTTCGCCCCGTTGTCGTTCTTTAACGGCGTCATACAGTACGTGCTCGTCGCGGCAGGTCAGCAGCATCGAATCGTGCCGGCCTTCATCGTCGCCGTAACGTTCAATCTCGCCGCAAACCTGATGCTCGTCCCTGTGCATGGAGCCCGTGCTGCCGCCGCCGTAACGGTCGCGACCGAGCTTATCATTCTCATCGCATTCGTTGCCGTCACGCGTGGAGGCACGGTTCGCGCCGTCTCGCGAGCGAGTGCGGGTCGCGTCTGGCGACCGACGCTCGCGGGACTCATCACCGTAGCCGTCGTGCTACCTGCCGCGCTACGCATGGGAGAGGCGGTCGCGATGACGCTCGCGGTCGTCGTTTTCATCATTGCGACAGGTGTGGCAGGCGTCGTTGGACCTGCTGAACGACAGTTGTTGAGGCGCGCGTTGGCGCGCCGTCCTTCCGCGCCGATCGCCTGACGCGCTTGCAATCGGGAAGAGCCGATGGTATGGTTTCTCGGACTTGGAGGCGTGGTGTAGCGGCCTAACATGCGGCCCTGTCAAGGCCGAGATCGCGGGTTCGAATCCCGTCGCTTCCGCTCCTTCCCGCATGCTTGACGTTCAACATGGTCAAGCGCGAACAGCGGGTAATACTCAGGTCGAGGGCGAACGCTCTCGACCTGAGTGTCTTTCAGGGTCAAGCACTCGAACATCGTTCGCGCCAGCCGGTTACGCTCTTCCGGCGTTGCCGCGTCCCATGCCGCCGTCAGGTCCGCGAGGAATGCGGCCATCGTCGCGAGGGTGGCCGATCGATCCTCGGCTGGTTGCAGCGCGTCGCGCGCTTGCATGAGCTCGTCGCGCTCGCGGCGGTACTCCGCCTCGTCGACGTCCCCCAGCCGGAAGAGTGTCTTGAGCCGGTTGAGCTCGCCGTCGAGCTGGCGCCGCCGCTCGTCATGATTCCCGCTCTGGCGCTCGCCCGCGAACAGGGCGACGATCGCGTCGGGGTCAGCCGGTGGCCGGAATGTGGCGAGATACGCGCTCAATTGCG
>DATKCN010000128.1:0-3343 GCA_035513175.1 Thermomicrobiales bacterium | reverse complement strand
CAAAACTGACATGACGAGAGTAAGACCGCCAAAACCTTACACCGTCACCTGGCGGCCTTACATAATCTCCAGCGACCTGCCATCGCCTCCAAACCCCAGTCCCCAATCTCCCCCTTCCCTCACAGGGTAGGGGGCCAGGGGGTCAGGTTCCCGCACGCCGCCCCTGAACCGCCCCGGCAATACCCTCGCCAATCCAGGGCCCTCCCTCAGCTCGCGCAACGCCTGCCGGTAGAATTCGCGCATCCGTTCGGCAGTGACCTTCGTGCCCTCGGCGTAGTAGACGTGCGCCGCCATGCCGACCGCGTAGGTCCCGGCAAAGGCAATCACCACCTTCGGGACCGCCCCGGCCGCGAAGGGCATCATGCCCGCCAGGCTGCGGGCCACGGTGCGCCAGAACAGTCCGGCGCCGACGACCGGGAGCATCTCGCGGTAGATGCGCATGCGGTTGTCGACGTCCTGCCCGTGCACGGCCGCCAGCTTGAACAGCATCATCAGCTGGTTCTTGGTCAGCACCAGCATGTCGGCGCCGGCCGCGAGCAGTCCGCCGACGACCGGGACGAGCGCCGGAATATTGGACGCCAGCGCGAACTGCGCGTTCGCCCGCGACGTGCCGTGCACCACCTGCAGCGCCGCGATCCTGCGCAGCGCCGGGAACGTGCGCCCCAGCGGCAGCTCCAGGTCGAAGCCGCTGCGCATGACGGCCTGCCGGGTGCGGTCGAACGGATCGCCATGCGAGAACTCGACGACGTTCGCGCCGCTGCGGAGCAGGTCCACGCGCGCCCGGCGATCGACCAGCACGACGTCGGGGTAGCTCGGAAGCGGGTCGTCCTCGGCCAGTGCCACGACGCGGCTGGGCGCCTCGGGGCCGAAGATGTCGGTCGCCGATTGCCGCGCGGTCTCGATCGTCGGCCCGATGACGACCACGCGGGGCACGCGCAGCGCCGCATCCCGCACGTCGTCGAACGACATCTGCCGCACGATCGAGTAGACCTCGCGAATGTTTGAAATCGGGTTGATCATCGATGTTGCTCGCCGCGCCAAGATCCACTTCCTTACGTCGTCCTCGCCCGCCGCGCCCCGTCCACGGCGCGCCACTCCATGCTACGCACGGACAGGGCCACACGGGGGCTGGACGCGGGACCCACGCCACGTCCCGGCCGAACTCTTGCGTCTGCCGCGCGGCGATGCTATACACCTCCAGCACAACGTGACGTCTCGTGGAGGCGAGGGCGATGCGACGGGCGTCTGGTCTGATCGTCGTCTGCATGCTGTTGGCCGGGCTGGCGGCATCGGTTCCAGCGCGCGCCGAGCCGGTCGAGCACCGGGCGTTCGCGCGGGTCTGGGAGCGCGTGGACATGCCCGTTGCCACGCTGCAAACGACCCGCACCTGGATGTGGGGACCGTCGGCCAACACGCTGCTGCTGGTCGAGCCGTACCGCGAAGCGCCCGGCGGCGCGCGCCTCGTGCAGTACTTCGACAAGTCGCGCATGGAGATTACCAGGCCGGACGGCGACCGCGACAGCATCTGGTACGTGACCAACGGCCTGCTGGCGACCGAGTTGATCACCGGCCACATGCAGGTCGGCGACGACGCCTATGAGCTGTTCGCGCCCGCCGAGGTCAACGTCGCGGGCGATCCGGACGACCCCGACTCGCCAACCTACGCCAGCCTGGCGGGGCTGCTGTCCCGCGCGCCCGCCACGCAGCGCCGTCCGATCACCGAGGCGATCGACCGCGACGGCGCCGTTACCGAACAGCCACAGCTGGCGCAGTGGGGCGCGCGGGACGAGCAGTGGGTTCCGGAGACGGGCCATTGGGTGGCCGGGCCGTTCTGGGAGCTGATGCAGGCGACCGGCATCGTCTACGAGGACGGCGTCTACTTCCCGGAGCCACTCTTCCCCAGCGAGTTCTACGCTACCGGCTACCCGATCACCGACGCCTACTGGACGCGCGTCCCGGTCGGCGGCACGGACCGCGACGTGCTCGCGCAGTGCTTCCAGCGCCGCTGCCTGACCTGGACCCCGCTGAACCCGCCGGCGTGGCAGGTGGAGGCTGGCAATATCGGCCAGCACTACTACGCCTGGCGTTACGGGCAGCCCGAGAGGCAGCCGTCCGTCCACGCGCCGCTGACCGGCGACGCGCGTGTCACCTTCATCCTGTACGACCCGAACCAGGATCCGGCCAGCGACCACGAATACGTCGACATCACGAACTTCGACAACGTCGCGATCCCGCTGGCCGGCTGGCGCATCCAGGACAACGCGGGCATCACGTACACCTTCCCCGCCTTTCGCCTCCAGCCCGGCGCAACCGTCCGCCTGCACGTCGCCCACGGCATCGACACCGCGACCGACCTCTACTGGGGACGCGGCGGCGCCATCTGGAACAACACCGGCGACACGGCATACCTGTACGACGCGACCGGAGCGCTCGTCCACACCTACGCGTACTAGGGGAAAGTGGAAAGTCGAGAGTCGAACGTAAGCACGCTCAGCGAACGGTGTGGCGCAAATTCGGTTACACGCCCGTGGAGGAGGAACACTGCGGGAACCGTAGAGGCACATGGCAATGTGGTGTGCCGGAGACACGCCACCGTCGCGTCGTAACGTGGCGCGGGAGACGCGGCTGCCGGTCGGCAAGCGTGCCGTCAAACCGGGCACATTGCCATGTGCCCCTACGGCGAAACGGTCATCCTGACTATGCCCAGGTGAAACCGTATGCCGCATCACGCGCCACATTCCACTTTCGCCTTTCCACTTTCGACTCGATCTGCGACCATGACCCCCGAGGGGACAGTCGCTAGACCCAAACAGGAGTGACTCATGCGAGAACTGACGCCGGACCAGATCACCGCGCTGCGCCGGATCGACAGCCCGACCATCGCCAACGCGATCGAGACGTTCAAGATCCGCCCACGCGTCGCCGGGTATGTGGGTTACGACATCCGCTGCGTCTTCCCGGACCTGCCGCCGATGGTCGGCTACGCGCTGACCTGCACCGTCGACAGCACCACCGAGGGGCGACAGGGCATCGGATTCCAGGCGCTGTACCGCCTGATGGAGGACGCGCCCAGGCCGATCGTGATCGTGATGCAGGATGTCGGGCAGGACCGGCTGCACTCGTGCCACGCCGGTGAGGTGATGAGCACGACGATGAAGCGTCTGGGCGGCGTCGGCATCGTGACCGACGGCGGCCTGCGGGACGTGCGCGAGGTCGGCAACCTGGGCGGCTTCCACTATTTCTGCGCCGGGTTGGTGGTGTCCCACGGCAATCCGCTGTGCGTCAGCGTCGGCGACGAGGTGACCATCTCCGGCATGCGCGTCCGGCCCGGCGACCTGCTGCA
>DATKCN010000127.1:0-5079 GCA_035513175.1 Thermomicrobiales bacterium | reverse complement strand
GGCGGGCGCCGCACGGGCAGCGCCGACGCGCGCGACAGGTGCGTCCGGCGCCAGCGGAGCGCGCAGCCGGTTTGTCACGGCGCCCGCGATGTCCGGTGTCGGCGGGTAGGCGGTCGTCGCGACGCTGTCACACAGGCGCTGCTCGATGTCAGGCACGGGAGCTCTCCGATCGGTCGGGGGCAGGTGCGCGTTCGTCAGGCTGAGAGAGCCGCGCTTCCAGCCGCTTCATCGCGCGGGCGATGCGGGAGCGGACCGTCCGTTGCGGGCAGTCCAGGATGCTGGCGATCTCATCGACCGGCATGTCCAGCAGGTAGCGATACGACAGCACCGCGCGGTCCATCTCGCTCAGCACGCGCAGCTCGCCCAGCAGCGTCGAGCGCGTCTCCTCGGCGACGATGGCGGATTCCGGGGAAGGCTGCCAGCGCGGAAACAGCCGCTCGCGCGTGACACGCTCGATCAGGCCGGAGCGGCGTCCAGCGGCGCGGCGGCGATTGAGGGCCTCGTTGGTGACGATGCGCAGCAGCCAGGGACGGAAGGGTGAGCCGGGGCGAAAGCGGTCGAGCGCGTAGAACGCCTTGACGAAGCCCTCCTGGGCGGCGTCTTCGGCTTCGGCGGCGTCGTGGGTGATGAGGTAGGCGGCGCGGAAGGCGAGGTCCTGATAGAGGGTCATCAGGCAATGATAGGCGGAGGTGTCGCCGGATTGCGCGCGCTCGACGAGTGCGCTGTCGTCCACTGCCCCTCCGTTTCGCCTGAACCGTCCCCGCTGATCCTACCCGGTACTACACCGGTCGGCGCGGAAATGATTCACGGTGGGAGGGCCGAGGGCCGAGAGGGAATAGGGAGTAGGGAGTAGGAGTTGAGCCTACTTTCCACTTACGACTCGTTACGACTCGGCGCGCTTACCCGGTGATGCGTCCCGTCGTGTGACACCACTTGATGAAGGCCAGACGTCGCCACTCGGCGGCGGAGTCGGTGAACTCCACAAACGGATACACGACCCGCAGCTGCTCCAGCCGCTCGATCTGGGCGGCGGTGAAGCCATCATGCTCCAGATCTGCCTGCGTCACAAAGCGCGGCAGGGTCGTCGGTGACTGAGACATGTGGCCCTCGCTGTTCTGCATTCAACGTTACGTGACGCCGGCAATGCGACCTGATCGTCGCGATCGTTCATTACGGACAGCATATGCACCCAGCGTGCCGCGCACATCCGCACAACGGTCTGATTCCATGCTGTACAGCCGGACAGCATAACCGGGCCGAATGGGACGGGAGTACCGTGTCAGAGATCTCCGGCGCCGGCAAGGACCGGTCGCGCCAGCGCTTTACAGCACCGATCAACCCCTGTACGATGCTCTCCGATCGTGAGGTCAGGTTCACACCGTTGTGCCCGGCACGCTGCTCTGGCGAGGACCGCGATGAGCGAGGCCACCGCATACTCGCACCACGACGACAGTATTGTTGGGCGTGACCGCGAACGCTCGGGGCTGGGCGCGCTGCTCGACCAGGCGCGGAATGGCAATGGCTGCATCGTGCTGGTTAGCGGGCAGGCCGGCATCGGCAAGACCTCGCTTGCCCGCGACATGGCCCGCCGGGCCACCGATCGCGAGATGCTGGCGCTGACTGGCCACTGTTACGACCTGTCAGTTACGCCGCCGTATGGCCCCTGGGCGCAGATCGTCCGTGGCGCGACACGAGTCGTTGGCTTGCCGGACCCGCCTGCCGCCCTGGTGAGTGAAGAGGCGCTCAGGCAATCGACGAGCCAGCAGGCGCTGTTTCAGGAGCTCGAGGACTTTCTGGCAGCGATTGCCGAGCGACAGCCACTGGCGCTGATCCTGGAAGACCTGCACTGGGCAGACCCGGCCTCGCTCGAGTTCCTCCGTAGCTTAGGCCATCAGATGTCTCCCTGGCGTGTGCTGGTGATGGTGACCTATCGCGACGATGAGCTCACCCGCCGGCATCCGCTGTACGATCTCCTCCCGGCGCTGGTGCGCGAATCCCCAAGCCACCGGATACACCTGCGGCCCCTCGACGACCGCGCGGTGCGCGAGCTGATCGCACACCGCTACAGCCTGGACGCCAGCGACGGCGAACGCCTGTGCGCGTATCTCCGTGAGCGGGCCGAGGGCAACCCCTTCTTTGTGGGTGAAGCGCTGCGCACGCTGGAAGAGGAAGAGCGCCTGCGGCTGACGGACGACGGCTGGGTAGTCGGGGACCTTGAGCATGTCGGCGTCCCGCCGCTGGTGCGGCAGGTAATCGACGGGCGGTTGAACCGCCTGGGTCGTGACGCCCGCGCAATGCTGGAAGTGGCGTCGGTGATCGGACAGGACGTGCCGTTCGAGGTCTGGGCCGCAGCGAGCCAGGAACCCGGGGAGGCGCTAGCGATGGTCGCCGAGCATGCCGTCGAAGCGCACGTCCTGGAGGACGCCCGGGAAGGCGACCGCCTGCGTTTCACGCACGCTCTTGTCCGTGAAGCGCTGTATGAGGGAGTCCTGCCACCCCGCCGTCGAGCGTTACATCTGCGGGTCGCCGAGGCGCTGATGAGCAGCTTCGGCGTCGCTCCAGACACGATCGCCTATCACCTGCGCGAGGCGGGTGATTCTCGCGCTGTCGAGTGGTTCGTCCAGGCCGGTGTCCGGGCAGAGCGCGCCGCCTGGCTGACAGCCGCCGAACATTTCACGGCCGCGCTGGCGCTGATGCGCGAGTACGACATCGACCCCGTGCAGCGGGGATGGTTGATCGTCCGGCTGGTGCGACTACTGCGCTTCTCCGACACTGACCGGTGCTTCAGGCTGCTGGATGAGGCTGCGGAATACATGCACGCAACTGGAGATGCGGCTCTCGCCGCGTACGTCGATTTCTGCCGAGCGGAGGTCAGCGGCTACACCGGAAAGACAAGGGTGCACTTCGCGATGACGGACCAGGGCATTGCCGTCAACGCGCTGCGTCATCTCTCGCCAGCGGACCAGCAGCGACTCGATGAGCTGGTCGAGCGCGGGATCGTCGTCAGCGATGCCAGGCTCATCGCGACACAGGCCGCCGGGCTCTCGCAGTATGGTCGTACCGCGGAAGCAATCGAGCTCGCGCATGAGGTGATGAACCGCAGTCGCATTCCTCCAGCTGAAGCGCCATGGGCGTTGGCTGTCGCGAGAACGCTCACCGGCGAGGTCATCGAGGCCCGGCAAGCGTACCGGCAAGCCAGAGAGCTGTTCATCGCACTCGACGACTATTCTATGGCCGGCTCAACCGCGCTCTACGAACTGGTGCTTGCCCTGATGGCCTATCTGACCGACGATCTTGACGCGAGGAAAGCCATCGCGGCAGAAGGTGAAGCTGTGTGGAACCGCGCCAGAGGGGCACAGGGTAATAACCCCGGCCTGATCCATCTTCCGAACCTGGTGGTTGCCGGGAGCTGGCGTGAGGCGATGGGCATGCTCGTTAGCGCGCGCTCGAGACAGATGACATGGAACCGGCGCTCCTTCTTCTCGCTCACGCTCGCTCACGTGGCACTAGCACGTGGAGATGTATCGCTGGCCTGGACCCTCGTGCAGGAGGCGCTTCCGACCGACGCGAACAAGCGACCCACGCAGATCGTGCACGTCTTCGAACTGCTCGCTCACCAGATGGCGGCAGCGATCTCCTTCAGAACCGGCGACCTCGAAGGCGCCCGCGATTGGCTGGAGTCAATGGAGCACTGGCTCACCATGAGTCGCGCCGTGTTTGGTCGAGCCGATACTCAGCTCCTGTGGGCACAGTGGCGCCGCGCCTCCGGCGACCACGAGGCGGCACGGCAGACCGCCAGACAGGCGCTGGAGACCGCGTCCACCCCACGCCAGCCGCTGGCGCTGCTGCGCGCCCACCGCCTGCTCGGCGAGCTGGCGACGAGCGCCGGTGACCTGCCGGAGGCGGAGTCCTGCCTGCGGGAGTCACTGCGCCTGGCCGAGGCCTGCGCCGCACCCTACGAGCGCGCCCTCACCCTGATTGCGCTGGCCGAGCAGCAGCTCGCCGCCGGGCAGCCTGCCGAAGCTGCGTCGCTGCTGGACGACGCGCGGGAAACCTGCGAGCGGCTGGAAGCGCGACCAGCGCTTGAGAGGATCTCGGCGCTCGCCCTACGACTCATCGCGACGGCTGCTGGGTCGGAGTATCCCGCCGGATTGTCAGCTCGGGAAGTAGAGGTGCTGCGGCTGGCGGCCCAGGGTCTGACCAACGTCCAGATCGGCGAGCAGCTCTTCCTCAGTCCCCGCACCGTCGAACACCACCTGCGCTCCGTCTACCAGAAGCTGGATGTCTCCTCCCGTGCGGCGGCCACCCGCTTCGCGGTCGAGCACGACCTCATATAGCTACACACTCACCGATCCACGTGACCGCCAGCATGGAGCGGCGCCTGCCCAGTCATTCCCCCTACCGGCTAACGCACCTGGATTCAGGCGTTCAACCGATGCGTCGCGCGGGGCCGAACCGTATCCTGAGCATGAGCCTCGAAGGCGTCACCCGCACACGACAACGTTCCTCGAAAGGGAGAGAGGCATGCGTCGCAGCACGATGCTGGTGGTCATCATGGCGATCGGAGCGTTCACTTGGGGGACGAACTACGGCCTGCTCATCCCGCTGCTGAAGCTCATCGCGCGTGACTTCGATGTCTCGGACGCGGCCGTCGGCCAGCTCGCGACGCTGCACGCCATCGCGACCGGCGCAACGGCTCTCATCGTCACGCCATGGATGGACCGCTTTGGTCGTGGAAGGCTGCTCAGAATCGGCGCCGGACTGCTGCTCGCCGGCACTGCGTTCTCGGCGCTGGCCCCCACCTTCGCCTTGCTGTTCCCCGCCCGCATGCTGTCCGGCGTCGGCGCCGCCTTCATCATGCCAGTCTGCTTCGCCGCTGCCGGCGACCTGTTTCAGGACGAGCGCAAGCGCAACCAGGCGGTCGGGCTGGTGATCGCCGCGACCGCGCTCGGGGGAGTCGTTGGGCTGCCGGTCCTCATTCAGCTCGCCGACGCGTTCGGCTGGCGCTGGACCGTCGCGGCGCTGCTTGTGCCTATCGTTGTGCTGTTCTCCGGCTCGTTCGGGCTACCGTCTCGCGCT
>DATKCN010000126.1:0-5291 GCA_035513175.1 Thermomicrobiales bacterium | reverse complement strand
ACCGCTACGCTGCCCGGACGCGTCGAGCATCCTTTGGCGATCGTACGCGGCCAACTTCCAGGGTGGAATGGGACATCTGTGTGGTTCGGGTTCGGTCAGGTCAACGCCAGCGCGCTACGATTCCTTCTTTGGCCTGGCTGGTTTCTTTACCGGCTTTACTGGAGCCGTCTCGGCTTCCGGCTCCGGCGGCGTGTCCGTCTTTGCCGCTTTCGCCGGGGTTTTTCTGGCTCGTGCAGCGGGAGGCTTAGCGGCTGCCTGCGCCGATTCCGCTGGTGGAGCCTTGGGCTCTTTGGCAGGCGGCGACACGTTCTCCGGCGCTGGTTCCACGGCGGCTTCCTCGGGCTCGTCGCCAGGCGGATCGACGTTCTCCTGCATCACCCGGCCCGCGTCGGTGACCCACACCTTGCGCCAGGTGTCCTGCCGCGCGCTGGTGCGCGATGAGAAGCCCCGTCCGCCCCTGTTCTGAGCATCGGCCTCCGCGAACAGCAGCGCGACGGGCGGGTCCTCGCCGTACTCGACCTGCCGCCAGCGTTGCCGTCGCAGCATGGCAACCTGCGTCCGAAAATCCGCCATCGTGCGGTCATCCGTCATGTGTCACACCTCCGGAAACATTGTACGTCCGCGGATGCTGCAACCGTGGTATCAACTTCATGTCGTTTGCGACCACCGTGATGGAAGGTTGAGAAGCACTGCGACCCGATCTTCGACCTGGATAAGGAGTTCGGGTGAAATGGAACCAACTGGCGACGAGTCCAACAGCCGTTCAGTGGCGATGGTGAGAATCTGATCGCACATGATCATGCCCGGGGTACGTAGTCCCGTATGCTCAGTCCCCGCAAAGACGTGAAACGCATAACCTCGTATCTTCGTCGTCATAGGCAGGACAACCAGGATCCGCTGCTGCCTCTGGTTGAAGCCGGTCTCCGAAAGGATCACGGCGGGCCGTCGACCTGCCTGCTCTGAGCCTCTGGACGGAATGAAGTCGACCCACCATATCTCTCCTCGAACAGGAACGCGTCGACTGTCTACCATTCTTCGCGCTCGAGCGCCTCAACGGCGACCGCGTCGAACATGGCGTATTCGGCATCCATCTCCGCTCGCAATTCAGGATCATCCTGAATCGCCTGCAATTGCTCTGCCGCAAGAGCGAACATTTGCTCCCGTCGATATCTGTCAACAGCCCTCTCAATAATCTCTCCGAAGGAGTTGCCCGATTGAGCCGCAAGCTCACTGACTGCCCGATGAGTGGCCTCAGTAATCCGTACATTATGTGACCGGCTTCTAGTATCGTCGCGCCGCGATGGAGCCTGCGTTAGCGAAGCCATCGTTGACCCCCTTCCGAAGATAGTTCTTGCCTACGCATCCGTACATGACAGAGTATGCCTTAATGTATACGGATTCGTAAGCCATTCATCGATTCATCATGACACGGGCCGGATCTCGATGCGCTTGCTGAGGGCTTCGATGTCGCGGGGCTGGCCGGTGCCGAGGCCGTGGCGGGCCACGTTGAGCGCGCCGGCCGCCGCCGCGAGGCGCAAGGCGCTGTCCAGATCGAGGTCGCGCGCCAGCGCCACCGCCAGCGCGGCGGTCATCGAGTCGCCGCTGCCACGGAACTCCATCGGCTCCAGGCGGGGCACGATGATCTCGACCGTGCGCCCATCGACCCGCGCCAGCGCGGGGTCGGCGGCGCGCGAGATGAGCACGTTGCGCGCGCCCGCCTGCTGCAGGTTGTCGATCGCTTCCAGCAATGACGGCAGCTCTTCATCGCGGGCGAAGCCGCCCTCGATGAGGTCCTCGTGGCTCATCTTGAGCATGTCGACTCCGCCTTCCAGCATCGACGACAGGACGGCGTGCGACACGTCGGCGACGACCACGGACCCATTACTGCGCATGTCGGTGGAGAGACGACGGTAGACGTCGTCCGAAACGATCGACGGGCGGGCAGGGCCGGTCAGCACCAGCACGCCCGCCTCGAGCCCGGTGACCAGCGCCGCGCCGTACAGGTCGTCGACTTCGTGGCGCGACAGCGCGGCGCCGTCCGCCTGGGCGATCGTCTCGCGCTGCCCGTCGCGCCGGTCGTGGACGTACCAGCCGCTGGCGCCCTGTGCGGCCGTGCCCCGCACGCCGACCCCCTCGGCCTCGACCAGCACCCGCAGCACGCGCCCGGTGTCGTCGCCGAAGGGGGCGCAGAGGGTGACGTGCATCCCCAGCAGGCGAATCATGCGGGCCACCCAGAACCCCTGGCCACCGGCGTGCAGGTGAAGCTCGGGGGCGTCATCGGAGCCAGCCTCGATGGTGACGGTCAGCAGCGGCGACGGATCGAAGACGGCGATCGATCGATTCGTGCTGGATTGCGTGCCGGTAGCGGCAGTCACGGGCGCATCCGTTCGTTCCGGCGCTCGGCGGCGCGCGGGATGGGCGTGTCAATATACACGTCACGAACATCGCGAGTAGCGCGGCGCGTGACTCCCGTGTCGCCAATGCAAGATAAGTACCCCGTGCCCGGCGAGCACGGCATGCTTCTCGCGGGAGGTCCGAACGCTGCCGCAGCCAGCGCATCGATCGCCGTGGCGGCGCGAGTCCGCCCGCGCGTGACGCGCACGATCTGAAAACGGATGGACGATGCCGCACAGTGCGAGCCGGAGTTCCGGCAGACGCCCCCTTATCCTGCCAGCGATCATCGCCGTCGCGCTGATGGCCGCAGCCTGCTTGAGCGACGCCCCTGGCAACACGCCCCGACCCGAGGTTACGGCGACGCGGGCAGACCTGCTGGCCGGAGTGGCAACGGCAACGCCCGCCGTTTCCGAGCCCACATTCGAGCCGACGCCTGCGGAGCCGCTGCCCGCCACCGAGACGCCGGTCCCGCCACGGGCAACACCGACCGCAACGCCTGACGCCGGGGTAGCCTTCGACCCCGAGGCCGTCACGCTGGATGTCGAGCTGGTCGCGGCGGGCTTCACCGAGCCGCTCTACGTGACGCACGCCGGGGACGGCAGCGGCCGCGTCTTTGTCGTCGAGCGGGCCGGCAGCATCCGGCTGCTGACCGGCGAGCTGCTGCTGGACATCAGCGGGCGGGTCGGCTCCGACAGCACGGAGCAGGGCCTGCTGGGACTCGCCTTCCATCCGTCGTTCGCCGAGAATCGCTGGCTTTATGTCTACTACACCGACCTCAACGGCGACACTGTCGTCGCCCGCTTCGACATGACCGGCGACGCCGTCATCGACCCCGGCAGCGAGCACGTGATCCTCACCCAGCAGCAACCGGCCGGGAACCACAACGGCGGCATGCTCGCGTTCGGGCCGGACGGCTATCTCTACATCGGGCTCGGCGACGGCGGGCGCTCCTACGACGCGTTCGGGACGGCGCAGGACCGCAACACCCTGCTCGGCAAGCTGCTGCGCATCGACGTCGATGGCGGCGACCCGTACGGCATCCCGCCCGACAACCCGTTCGTTGGCGAGGACGGCGCGCGCCCGGAGGTCTGGGCCTGGGGGCTGCGCAATCCGTGGCGCTTCTCCTTCGACCGCGCGACGGGCGACCTGTACATCGCGGACGTGGGGCAGAATGCCTTCGAGTGGCTGCACTTCCAGCCAGCGGACAGCGGCGGCGGGGAGAACTACGGCTGGCCCATCTTCGAGGGAGACGCCTGTCTGATCGAGGAGCGCTGCGGCGAGGAGGGCTTCACGCCACCCATCGCCGTCTACAGCCAGTCCGAAGGCGGCTGCGCGATCATTGGCGGCTACGTCTACCGGGGCGCAGCGTTCCCGGCATTGCAGGGAGCCTACCTGAACGGCGACCTGTGCTCCGGCAACATCTGGGCGACCGCGCCGGACGATAGCGGCGAGTGGCAGACGACGCTCATGGCACAGATCGACGCGCGCATCAGCTCGTTCGGCGAGGACGAGGACGGCGAGCTGTACGTCACCGACCTGTCCGGAGGCCGCGTCTTCCGCTTCGTCGTGAGTTCGTAGTGTGTGGTGGGGAGTCGGGATGCGTGGGTCGGAGATACGGGACGCGGGGTGGGGTTCGTTGAATCTGGCTCGTGACAGCGCCATCAGGCAAGATGTGCATGACGATCTAAAGGACGACAACCCTTAACAACGACAGTTGTCGTCCTTTACCTGATCGAGGCATTCTCCCCACATCACGCATCCCGACTCCACGTTACGACGAAAGAGACATCCCCCATGAACGAATTAACCGCAACCTATCTGCTCGTCACCGGCGCCGGGACGGCCCGTCGCGTGCCGGGGCTGATCGCCGCGCTCGCGCCGCGCGTGCCGAACCTGCTGACGGTGCTGACGCCGCACGCCACACGGGTGGTCAGCCCGCGCGAACTGGCGCTCGTGCCGGGGCATCGCGTCGTCGAGAGCTACTTCGACGAGGCGATCCTGCCGCGCCCGCCGTTGGGGGTGACGCTGGTGGCGCCGTGCACCTTCAACAGCCTCAACAAGCTGGCGCTGGGGATTGCCGACACGCTGGCGCTGTCGATCGCCGCCGAGGCCATCGGGCGTGGCACGCCGGTGATCGTGGCGGTCTCGGTCAACGACCCGCTGTGGAACCATCCGCGCACGGCGGAGTCGATGGCCACGCTGCGGACATGGGGCGTGCAGGCGCTCGACCCAGCGCCGGACACGAGCGGGCATCTGACGATGGCGCCTGATCCAGCGCTCATCGAGGCGGTGCTGGCGGCGCACGCGGGCTGGCGGAGCGAGCGTTAGCTGGCGCTGGCCGGGGCTGCTTCGTCCCGCGCGTCGCTGGTCAGCTCGCTGGCAAGCTTCGTCACGTCGTGCAAGGTGTCCTTGCCGCTGGCTGAGATGTCCAGCGTGTCGATCTCGGTCCGGATGCGCCGGAACGCGCTGTCATCCGCCCGCCGAGACCGTGTCTGATACAGCTTCATGACCGCGCCAATCGCGATCAGGATAGCGGCCACCTGTAGCGCCAGAGTCCCTCTGCCGTGCGCGAGTGCGGCCGCGCGGCGCTTGCGTCTCTTGAACATATTCTCCTCGGCTCCCTTCCATCTCGACGAGCCGTCCTGACGAGGACGAACGCGAGTGACGACGCAAGAGACCTGCCGCGAGCCGCGATCAGCCGCCCAGCGCGATGGCGATCACCCCGGTGGCGATCAGCGCCGAGCCCGCGATGCGCGCCGCGCCGATGCGTTCCCCCAGCACCAGCACGCCTAGCAGCGTGGCGAAGATGATGCTCGTCTCCCGCAGCGGCACGACATAGGAGACGTTGCTCAGGCGCATCGCCGTCAGCACGATCACGTAGGTCGCCATCGGCAGGA
>DATKCN010000125.1:0-5655 GCA_035513175.1 Thermomicrobiales bacterium | reverse complement strand
TCCGTGTGGTGCACGAAGCCGACCGGATCGTACGAGCCGTCGCTGTTCGCATGGCTACGCATCCACTCCGCCGCCGAGCTGAGCACCGTCTCATCGATGTAGATGATCTCTCCGCCCTGCGCAAACGAGCGCAACACGAAGGCCGTCAGCCACAGGCTCCCCATCTCGTCGCTCTCGCCGAAGGCGGAGAAGCTGCCCTCGCTGCGCTGGTATGTCATCTGCCGTTGGTAGCCGGTCAGCATCAGCAATTCTGCCTTCGCCAGCACCTCCGGCTTGATCTGCCCCGTCTCCTGCAGGTAGCGCGTGACGAATACGTTTGGGGCGAACAGGATCATGTTCTGCTCGCCGCAGCCGAACGGCATCTGCAGCAGTCCTTCGAGCCCCTCGATCGTCTGGCTCAGCACGTTGCCCGTCACCGCCAGGAAGGCGCGCCCCGAGCCTTCGACCGCGTCAAACGGGACAGAGAGGTCTGCCGTAAACGTGTTGCCCGGCGTCAAAACCACGTTCTCCGCGTCCTCGCGCGGCGCCCCTTCCGGCTCGACGATCAGGTCCTTGATCAACGCGTCGGCCAGCGTCGTCCCCCGCGCCGACACTTGTAACGGGTGGACCCCCAGCGTCGTCGGACGTATCTGGAACGTCGCGAGCCCCACCTCGTTGGGCGCCACCGTCACTGTCCGCGCCAGCCCGTCCAGCGCGTCGAACCACGCGCCGGTCTCCAGCTCGACGAGGAACTCCTCCGCCTGCGCCCCGTAGTTGTAGAGCGCCACCGAGGCGGGCAGCTCTTCGCCCCGGATCGCGGCAAACGGCAGGTCGATCTGCGCGAAGAACGGTTGGAAGACCCGCAGCTCCGCCTCGCCGATGCCCAGCCCGTGCTCCTTCGAGAGCGCCACGGCGCGGAACATCCAGGTTGTAATGCTGTCCGGCGCCGTCAGCGGCGTGCTGGCGCGGCCATCGGCGCCGGTCGTCAGTTCGCTCCACACCCACGTCTCCGGGAAGAACTGCCGCACCCGTTGCGGCTCGGCCAGGTTTCCAACTGCGGCGGGCGGTTCCTGTCCGGTCGCGGCTGGGGTCGTGGGCTGTGCGGCCGCTGCAACTGGCCGGTTGCCGTCCTCTGCCGCCCCCATCGCGAACGCTTCCCATTGCGACTCCAGTTCCCGGCCCTTCGGCACGGTGCGGTTCGTCAGGATCACCACCCCCGCGTCCCGGAACAGCTCCTCCGCGCCGGGGATGTGTCGTGTTGACCAGGGATCGCCCCAGCCCATCATCGGCTCGGCCTCGTGCAGCTCAGCCTGTGGCTGCTGGTAGAGCCGCTCCAGCTCGGCGAACACCTGTTGCAGGTTCAGCCGGTTCTCGGCCAGGATGAACACCGAACGGTCCACTGCCGCCAGCCCGACCCGCGCCGGACCCTGCGTCTGAATCTCCGCGCGCACGTCGTCGCCCGGCTCGACCTCCTCCGGCAGGCGCAGCTCGACCTGTTGCGGGTAGTCGCCGCTGACCGTGAAGGGGATGTAGTCCGCCGCGACCTCGCTGTCCGGCTGGATCTGATACACCAGCAGGCGCGCCTCCGGCGCCATCAGCGGCGACAGCGTCAGCGCGATCTCGTTGCCCCGCGACACGTCGCTGAAGACCACCTTGCCCCGCGCGAGCACCTCGTAGAAGAAGTTGCCCTCCGTGCGCGTGGCAGCCACCCGGAAGCGGGCCGTCTCGCCGACACGGTAGCCGCGCCGCTCGACCTGCTCGACGTGGATGAACGCGCCCCTGGGTGAATAACCGGCTGGCAGCGTCATCATCGCCCACGCGTCCGGCGCGATCGCTTCCGCCGTCAACGACACCGCACCCTCCGGCGCGTCAACCGTCAGCGTGCCGAGCCCGTTGGACACGCGCACATCCTCGTTGTCCGAGCGCGCGACGTTGTAGTCCTCATCGAGCCAGGTGAGCGTCACCCGCACGTCGGCGTCCACCGGCTGCTGGTCCGGCGTCTCCGCGTTGACCAGCAGCGTGAACGGCAGGCCCGGCTTGAACGTCGTGCCCTCGGCGATCATGCGCAGCACGATCGCTCCGTTGGCGACCGTCACCAGCCGCGTCGTCGTCTCCTCGTATCCCGTCGCCTGTTCGCGCACCGTGACGTCGAGCTGCACGCTCGCCAGCCCGCCGCCGGACGGCGAGCCCGCCGCGTAGCCGACCGACGGGACCTCGAACGTCGCCCGCCCATCGCGCATCGGCAGGGTGACGTTGGCGTACTCTTCCCACACCCCGACGTAGCGCGATGCGGCAATCTCCACCTCGCCATTGACCGGTTTCCCAAAGCTGTACTCGGCCGCGATGACCCCCTCGATCCGCTCGTCCGCCAGCACCCAGCTCTTCTCGGGCTCGACCGTCACCTCGTACTTCGGCAGCACGTAGCGCTCGACCCGCGCATCGACCTGGCTGCGTCGCTCGCCCAGCGTCGCCTGCACCTTCCAGGTTCCCAGGTTCGGCTCAGACGAGAGAGGCAGATCAATCGTCCCCATGCCGTAGTCGTCGACCTGAACCGTCTTGCGAAAGACCTTGATCCCCTGGGCGTCCAGCGCCTCGACCATTGCCTCGCCCGCCACCGGGCGCAACAGCGCGTCGAGCGCCAGCACCCGGATGTGCATCGTCTGCCCCGGCTTGTAGATCGGCTTGTCGGTCTCAACGAACACGAGCGTGCCGTCCTCGACCCTCACCTGCGCCTGCTGGCGGAACCCCTTGGCGGAGACCCGCAGCGTGTAATCCCCGCCCTCGACCGTCGGAATCGCCAACGCGACCGAGCCGCGCCCCGGCACCCAGTCAGACGCCGCGGCGACGGTCGTCCCCTCCTGTAGCAGCTCGACGCTGACCGTGCTGGAAGCCGGGACATCGACCGCGCCGCTGCCGCGAAACAGCGCCAGCGAGATCGACTCGTCCTGCCCCGGTCGCAGCACGCGCGGCGCGATGGCCACGTAGCCCTGCACCTGGTCGTCTTCCCGCAGGCCGAAAGTAATCGGCGGTGTCTCCCACGGCGCCAGTGGCCGCCCGGGAACCGCCCCGTCGTCCCGCATCATAAACTGGGCAAGCCCGCCAGTCGCGGCCGCTGCCGCCGTCACGCCGCTGGCTTTCAACAATGTACGTCGAGTAACGCGCTTCGCCATGCCGGCCTCCTTAGCCTGATGCAGGTTGGACGCTGGCGGAGGCGCATTGGTTCCAATGTTCGGGACGCGGAATGCCGTAGGGGCGCATGGCAATGCGCCCGTCATGACCCACAAGCCCCGTATCGGCAACGGCGTATTGTGCGGCTCGCGGCGACTCGGCGTGGTTGGGCATCGGGCCGGGCGCATGGCCATGCGCCCCTACGGCGTCCCGTATCCCGCGTCCCGACCCCGTGCCGCCCCGCTATCCTTCGACCGCCCCTCGAATCGCGCTATATAGCTGCGCCAGCATCGCCTTCGACGACGCGTTGTCGCGCACGCCCGGAATCGTCAGGCAGCCGTGGATCGCCCCGACGTAGCGCGTGGCGGCCACTGGCACGCCCGCCTCCATCAGCCTGCGGGCGTATGCCTCCCCCTCGTCACGTAGCACGTCCAGCTCGCAGGTGATGACGACGGCAGGCGGCAGCCCCTTCAAATCGTCAAGGCTCGCGCGCAGCGGCGACGCCAGCGGCTGGATGCGTGCCGCCTCGTCGGGCATGTAGTGGTCCCAGAACCAGCGCATCTCCTCGGTGGACAGGTAGTGTCCCGAGCCGAACAGCCTGTACGACTCAGTCCCGAAGTCGCAGTTTGTAACTGGGTAGATCAGTGCCTGCAACGCGATCTCCGGCCCGCCGCGCTCCTTCGCCAGCAGCGAAACCACCGCCGCCATATTGCCCCCGGCGCTGTCGCCCGCCACGACCAGGCGCGAGCCGTCCAGCCCGTGCTCGGCGCCGTGTTCCGCCACCCAGGCAGCCGCCACATGCGACTGCTCGTTGGCAATCGGAAAACGAACCTCCGGGCACAGCGTGTAATCGACGAACACCACCGCCGCGCCCGTCCTATGCGCGATTGAACGGATCAGATGGTCGTACTCCGTCACGTCCCCCAGCACCCAGCCGCCGCCATGCAGGTACAGCACAACCGGCAACGTCCCCGTCGCGCCCTCCGGCCGCACGATGCGCAGCGGCACGCTCCCCGACGACCCTCCAGGAATGACGATGTCCTCGATCTCCGCCGCCGGACGCGGGGAATCCGTGTCCACCGCCCCGATCACCAGCGCCCGCGCCTCCTGCGCCGTCAGCGTCGGCAACGGCGGATCGCCCGCCTCGGCCAGCATCCGCAGAAACGCCTCGGTCTCCAGGTCCGGTCTTGGAACGTTGTGCGACATGCCGTCCTCCCGAGATTCAACGCCGTGATGATCCAACGCACTCTACAAGTCTGCCTGTAGTGCGAGAATAGTCGAGCACAGGGCCGATAGCCACGCGAATCGGCAACATCCAATCAATCTCAATCTCCCCCTCTCCGCGCCGGGGAGGGGGCCGAGGGGAGGGGTCATGCACGATCCAGCAACATTGGCCATCTTCGGCAAGGCCCTCGCCGCCGCCGCGCAGGAGATGGGCATCAACCTCATCCGCGCCGCCTACTCGACCGTCGTGCGCGAGGCCCGCGACTGCTCCGCCGCCCTGCTCGACCCGGAGGGCAACGTCATCGCCCAGGCCGAGATGATCCCCATGATGCTGGCCGCGCTCGGCGAGTGCTTCGCCGCCTGCGCCTCCCGCTTCCCCGTAGACCAGGTCCAGCCCGGCGAGGCCTACATCCTCAACGATCCCTACGCAGGTGGACACCACCTCAACGACATCATCCTCTTCACGCCGATCTTTTTCGGTCGGGACGCGGGACGCGGGATGCGGGATGCGGAGGATGGTGGTCTGGAACTGATCGGGTTTTCGGGATCACTGGCGCATCATCTGGATATTGGCGGCGGGGCGCCGGGCGCCAACTCACGGGCCACCGACACCTACCAGGAGGGGCTGCGCATCCCGCCCATGAAGTTCAACGTCGCCGAGCACTGGGAACGGCCGGACGGCCTGCTGCGGCAAATGATCTGCGCCAACGTGCGCACGCCCGACAAGACGACCGGCGACATCAACGCCCAGTTCGCCGCCAACGACACCGGCCGCCGCCGCCTCTGCGAGCTGGCCGACCGCTATGGCGTCGACGGGCTGCGGGCGCTCGTTCCCGAGCTGCTGGCCTACACCGAGCGCCGCGCGCGCGCCGAGATCGCCGCCATCCCGAACGGCGTCTACCACGGCGTCGACTTCATCGATTCCGACGGCTTCGGCAACGACCTGCTGCGCATCGAGGCCACCGTCGCCGTCGACGGCGAGCGCATCGCCATCGACTTCACCGGGACCGGCGCGACCACCAAGGGGCAGTTCAACTCCCCCTTCTCCTCGACCATCGCCGCCAGCCGCGCCGCCGTGCGTGGCATCTTCCGTGACAGCGCCATCCCCGCCAACGACGGCTGCAACCGCCCCATCGAGGTCAATGCTCCCCACGGCTGCCTGCTCAACCCGTACTTCCCCGCCCCCGTCCGCGCACGCATGCAGCCCACCTCCCGCGCCCCGACTCCTTCGATGTCTTCGTCGACATCTGTGGTGGCGGTCTCGGCGCGGGCATCGACTACGAC